>DATMFE010000380.1:0-3743 GCA_035556295.1 Ureibacillus sp. | reverse complement strand
TAATGTACATCCACATAAATTACGCCATACATTTTGCCAAAGGTTGATTGATAATGGAGTGGATGTGCTTACCGTTTCAAAATTAGCTGGACATAAAGATTTAAATATGGCAAAGCGCTATGTAAGAGTGAAAGATGATTCATTTGTCGATGCGATTGACCAAGTGTTTAATCATGATAAGAATGGAAGCTGATTGGTAGCAAGCTCTGTTGTAAGATGAAGATATTGAAGACGAAATCTTATTAGGTTTTGTCTTTTTTTGTTACGTTAGCCTAACTCCCTTAGTGTTGTTGATGTAGAAATTTGAGTGAACCAATAGGCGAAATCTGCTAATCTAGTCCTTTTTCTTAAGTCTTTTTTAAGGAAAAAGATTTATTTTCAAGATGTTCATAAATTTTGAGAGAAAGGGAAAGATTAGTATGCAAATTACGTCAACTGGAAGTGTAAGTTATAGTACGCAAACATCATCTAACACATCTGACCATACAATTAAAGAACTAGAAAAGCAAAGAACGGACATTCAGGATGATCTTCAAGAAGCTACTTTGTCGGAGGAGGATTCAGAAACAAAGCAACAGAACATTCAACGGCTTCAGCAGCAACTTCAACAGATTGAAATAAGAATTCAGCAGCTTCAAAGAGAAAAGGCAAAAGAACAAACAAAGGTACAAGAAGTCAATGAACAGGAACCAGATAGTTTGCATATTAGTGCAGAAGCTAATTTATTGTATGCCCAATCACAGGAGAATAAATAAATCTAAAATAGAGCAGGGAGTCTTGAAGCACGACTCTCTCCCTGCTAGTCTAAAGTGTATTTTGAGTTTGTTATTCTTTTACTCCAATCACCCGAATTCGTTTATAATCTGCTACCCATTGACCATCTATATATAAACGCTCTTTTAGATTTTGTTCGACCTTCGTTATGATTATTTCTTTTATTTCTTCTGTTACCCCTTCAAACATTGTATCCCCAAACATTTCAATCCAATTTCTTAATCCATGCTCGCTGTCCAAAGGGGTTGGTCGGTCAATATGCTGCGCGAAGGTAACTCTAAATCCAATCTCCTCCATTAAAGCTGAGTATTCACCAATGCTTGGATAATACCACGGAAACTTCTTAGCTTGTTCTGTCATTCCTAAGGTTGCAAATTGCTTCATGATTTCATTTGTAATCTTTTGTACATTACCTTTTCCACCAAACTCCGCCACAAATCTTCCGCCTTGTTTTAAGCTATGGAAAATACAATGAAGCGCAGCACTCGGCTCTTTTATCCAGTGAAGAACTGCATTAGAAAATACCGCATCAAATTCATTATGATAGCTTAACTTTGTAGCATCTTGCACGCTAAAGTCAATGTGCGGAAATTTCTCTTTTGCTTGTTGAATCATGTTAGGTGATTGATCGACTCCTATAATCTCGCATTCTAAGTTTGCTAATTTGTTAGCTAAGTCACCTGTACCACAGCCAAGGTCTAGAATCCTTTCGCCTTTTTGCGGAGCTAATAATTCAATTAAATGATTTCCATATTGAGATACGAATGAATGTTTAATATCGTATAAATTAGCATTCCAGTGATCGTTTTCTGCTTGCACTTTTTTCATTCTCACTCACTCCTATCATGAAATAATTGAGTTAATGAAATTATACTCGATAGGATTTATAATAAAAATTAACAAAAAAAGAAAAAATTAATAACTAAATGTTATTATAATGGGGAATCGATATGGATATTAAATGGATTAAAACGTTTATCATAGCCGCACAGTATGAAAACTTTCGCCAAGCATCAGAAGAATTATTTGTAACGCAGCCTGCGATTACAAAGCATATCAAAAGATTAGAAGAACAGTTAAATAGTCAGTTGTTTGAAAGGGGAGGCAAACATGTTGCGTTAACAGCGGCAGGGCATCGTTTTTTGCCTTATGCAAGGGGAATTCTTGCTCAATATGAACAAGGATTAGATGAATTTGAAGCGTGGAAACAGGGGTATAAACGTAAATTAAGTATTGCAACGGCACCGCAAATTGCCTCATCGGTATTGCCTTCCTTATTACGCAACTTTATGGATCAGTATCCTGATATAGAAGTGTTAATCAATGTATTGAAATCTTATGAAATTGGTGAAGAAGTGAGTGCAGGAAGAGTAGATATAGGACTAACAAGAGTTAAACCTATACAAACGAATATTCAGTGCCAGATGATTCATGAAGAACCGGTTATATTAGTGGGCCCTAATGATGTAAGTTTGGATGAAAAGGCGGGATTACATACGTATCGGTTAATTACGCATAATCATCCTGACTATTGGAATGACCTGTTACATGATATTAAACGATTTTATCCAAATGTTCGAACAATGGCAGTTAATCAGATAGAAATCACAAAGAAATTTATCGAACAAGGACTTGGTATTTCCTATTTGCCTCGTTCGATGGTGAAGGAAGAAATAAGTATGGGTAAATTGCTAGAAGTGAAAAGTAATCGAATTAGTCCACCTACATCAGCTACATATATATTAACCAAAGTAGAAACGAAAGAAGTTACGGCCTTTAGCCAGTTTTTGAGAGAAGAGATTGTGAACTTTTAAATCGCCTTAATCCCAAAAATTAAAGAGAAGGTCTCCGATTTTCTCTGGTTTCCAATAAGCAATTTGTTGAAGTTCGGCATCGTTTAATGAGTGTTCAGTATTAAGTGAAAAAGTTTTACTTAACTCCTCTTTACTGTAAACGGTATAATAAGGGCTAAATCCTTGCGAGAGAATAGATTCATCAGTGAATAGGATATAGGAATCTTTAACCTCTGTAGCAAAGGCAATGATAGGATAGTGAGCATTGAGAAGGATGTAGATAAGTCGATTGAAAACCTTAACTTGAACTTGATAAAAGTTAGTAGCCCCCAGCTGTGTGTGAAAGGATAAAACCGTTCCATTATGATGGAGGAGGACTGCATAACAAATATCTTTAAATCGTTTTTCCTCAACGCTTGGCGGGGGAACCTCTTTTACGTTATAGAAACCGGTTATGCCATAGGGAAGTTTCATTGAATCACCTTTTCTCTACTTTTCCCTTATTTTGATTTAATTTTTTACTCTTTTAAAACCCGCCTAATTTGATTGATATGACTGAATAACAATAAGGGATAAGAAAAAGTCCGATTGATGTTAAAATCGGACTTTTATTCAATAAATGAGTTACCTTTCGGAAACTATAACACTTTTTCAAGATTGACTCGGCCGGAGAAGAAGACGGCACCATTTCCCATATCAGCAAGTCGATCTGGAGTAAGGGCATTGATGTGCTGCTTCTTATCAGGAGTGTTCTGCCATAAGCCTTGGCTGACAAGGACGCCGGATAGGACGTTATCACCGGGCGCCGCTTTTAAAATACATTCACCGCGCTCGTTCCAAATACGGACCATATCGTTGGTATTGATTCCTAGTTTAAGAGCATCTGCTATGTTCATATGCAGTTTTGGTTCCTTTTCCATGGAGATATGTTTATCGTTATTGGAAAAAGTAGAGTTCAAGAAATTATGATTTGGCGCCGGTATGAATAAAAATGGCAGGTCAGAGTCTTTAACAATGGGCGTATACGTTGGAAGTGGTTCGTATCCATGCTGTTTCATTTGTTCAGAATAGAGTTCAATTTTGCCGCTAGGTGTTCGTAGTTTACCTGGGAAGAGCGGGCGCATCTTAGCTTTAACAAATTGATTTTCTGAAAGAGATTCATAGGTAATTCCCTCT
>DATMFE010000379.1:0-3853 GCA_035556295.1 Ureibacillus sp. | reverse complement strand
TTCCAGGGTAGGATAAAGTCTAAAACGCCAACTGATCACTTCTGGGATGAAAGCAAAACCTTCATAACTATCGTAATCACCATAGGATGATGGCTCAGGAAGATGGACGCCCATAATACTTATATTCGTTCTTGGAGAACTTAGTGGACGTAACTGCACTTCATATACCAACGCTACTCCCTTTGCATTGGTTAGATTTTTATCAATTGGTTCCAATACGATATTACAGGGCATTTCTATTGCCTTTGAATATGAAGGATAAACCACCAGGCTTGAAATAATAGCTATTGCCAAAACAAATTGTTTCATATTACACCTCTAACAATTCTTTTGGTTAATTTGCCCTTGTTATTGCCAAATTATGAATCTTCTTTGTTTTCATTTCATTAACCAGAGCTAAAAATATTCACTTAATTTGTTCATTCAAAATTACCATCCGATTATTCTTTCTTATTTTTAGTACAAAGATTACCAAATACTCTTTATACACAATCTCTTTTAGTTCAATGAAACACAAAAAAGTGTCAATCCTATAAGATTAACACTTTTTTAAGCTATCAAGTGGAGCGCTGTCTATTTTAAAACTTCTAATTTTCGATTTTCAACAATTCGATAAGTATCATGCCATGGTTTTAATTTTTCAAAGGTAGCACTAGCCTTAATTACATCCAAATCAGCAAATCGATTTCCAATAATTTGCATACCTACTGGTAATTGAGTAGAGGACAAACCTGCAGGAATTGATGCACTTGGGTGACCTGAGAAGTTTGTAAAATATGTCATACACCAACCAATTAGTGGATCGATCTCCTCGCCATTAATACTTGTTGGACCAACTGTATTTCCGTTATCGTTATTATCTACAGGAAGACTAGCTAATGTTGGTGTTACAAGTAAATCGTAGTTATTAAATACATTTTGAATGGCATCGTAAACTTCCGTACGCATTTGTTGATCTTTAAGTAAGTCAATAACACTTAGGCTTTTTACTTTTTCTACCCAATGTACTACTTCTTGAGGTAAAGCATCTGGATGATCTTTTAATATATCTAATCCAGCCTCTTTAAATCCTTCTAAGAATCCAACACTGGATAGACTTACTACACGGTGCCATAAGTCACTTAATTCTTTATGTGTTCGCTTTAAACCTAAAGATACTATTTCAACAGTTGCCCCTGCTTGTTCAAACAATTTAACAGCTGAATCAATAACTGACGCAACTTCTGGATCTACTGGATATACATCTAGATTTGGACTATACGCAATTTTCATTCCCTTTAAAGGCTGTCCAAGCGCAGATAGATAATCTAATTTATCGCTAACGCTAAATGGGTCGCGATGGTCAATACCCGTGATTAAATTTAGAGCAATAGCTGCATCCTCTACAGTTCTTGTGATGGTTCCCTCATGAATGAATAAGTTACCAGTTGTAAACGCATTAGGTCTACTTACAAAAGGAACCCTACCAAACGAAGCTTTAAATCCATAAACTCCACACCAAGCAGCAGGAATTCGTATAGAGCCACCTCCGTCTGTGCCTTCAGCCAATGCTAATAAACCATCAGCTACTGCTGCAGCACTACCTCCTGAAGAACCCCCGGTATTCTTATTGAGATTAAATGGATTTCGTGTAGGTCCGAATAAAGGATTATCAGTAACACCTCTAGCTCCTAAAACTGGACTATTGGTTTTACCAACAAGGTTTGCACCTGCTTTTTCTACGCGTTCAGCAAATACACAATAATTATCTGCAATATTGTCTTTAAATAATTCGATCCCACCAAAAGTTGATGGCCATCCTGGTTTAAAATCAAATAAATCTTTAATGGCTACTGGGATTCCATGTAGTGGTCCTTGATATTTTCCATCCATAATATCCTTTTCCATTTGTTTTGCATTCTTACGAGCCCCATCAAAATCTGTAAATACAAATGCATTAATACTAGGATTTCTTTCTTCAATACGTTTAATTTGATTCTCTAACAGCTCTACTGGAGATAGTTTTTTCTCTCTAATTAATTCTGATAAATCCTTAAGTGATTTATAGCCAAGTTCAAATGTCAAAATGATTTCCCCCTTTGAAATTCCCCCTATTATTCTTAAATGTTATCTTCTATTTTCTAAAATTTCAAATAATTGAGCCTTCACTAATTCTGCTAGTGCCACTCTTTGATAATCTACCATCACACGCTAATAACAAAACTAATAAGTCACTTCTTACATTAATAGTTGGATCACTATAAAATTTGTTTACTTCCAAAACCAAAAGGTTACATCCTTGTTTTGTTAGAATCAAATTTAGTTTGTATGTTTCCACTTCCCACTCTTACTAAAATCATTCAGTTTTGCGAGAAAAATCAATTAGCCAAAGTACTATTAAAACCACTTCCAAAATTCGAGTTCCGATATTTTCGACGGGACTAAGATGTATATTGCGACATTTCGTTTTTATTCCCTTAGTTAAGTTGTCAACTAAGTTGATAAAAAGTTTTAGTCAGGGAGCTATATCATTAACATTTGGTTTACTTTTTTCACCTTTATGCATGTATGTATAAATTATCCCAACAAACCAATAATACGAATCTATTATTCGACAATTCATTTTTGTTATAGAATAACTTTGTAAACCTAGTTGATAAATTGTTGCTTAGAGCCTTCAATAACATAGGTTTTAGATCAGAGTAAAAGAAAAATCAATTTGTACAATTTTCTATTTCTGTATAACAACAATCTATGTGTTCAATTTTGACCTATCTATTACACCCCAATAATTACTATGTAAACCCAGTTGACAGAAAACATGCATTAGCTCATTAATAATGTGCTTTTAGCTGGTCATTTTTAAATTGATCAATACGTTTAAAAACTATTTAGGGAAACTACCTAATTTTTAGGTGTTTTTTCGACATTACTATGTTTCTTGAACCCCGATATCGTAAACTAAGTTGACATAAAAATTAACACCCTCAATTTCTACATCAAGTCTTTCGAATATTAATTTTTTCTATAAATACTAATAACGACTTATTTTCGATTGCATAAATTTCTTTTCAAATTTCGCCTTTATTTTCCCTTTTACTTCAATAAGAAAAGGCATTTCTCTCTTTTGAAATGCCACCGAATTGGATTAGAAACACAAATAAATAAACAGTAATTCACTTTTAATCACCAAACGCAAATATTATCTCTACCTCGCAAACTAACTCCCCTTCCACTGTAGCTATACATTTAGATTTTCCGATTGGTCCTTTTAATCGAGTAATTTCAACCTCAAGACGTAGTTGATCTCCTGGTTTAACTTGCTGTTTAAATCGGCAATTATCTATACCTGCTAAAAGCCCTAATCGGCCTTGATTACCTTCTTTAGTTAACATTACTACTGCACTTACTTGAGCTAAAGCCTCAACAATTAATACTCCCGGCATAACGGGGTAATCAGGAAAGTGTCCATTAAAGAATTCCTCATTTGCAGTTACATTTTTTATACCCACTGCACGTTTTCCTTCTTCTAATTCTAAGATTCTTTCAACCAAAAGAAATGGATAGCATGTTTAATAACATCCTTAATCATTTGAAGATCTAACATCATTATTATTCCTCCCATAGGTGCAGCAATTTTTATACAATCTATTCTTCATTCAATATTTTATAACTTGATACTAATAGTTCATACTAAAATTTAATACTCCTGCTCCAATTATCCGATCTAGGCATTTACCATACTTTACATTTCCTGTAATGCAACATATAATAAGTGCTATAAAGTTGATTTCAATGAGCAAATCATTAAAAACATAAACGAGGTGCTTATTTGTGAGTGCGGTAGCTTCTAAATAGGAAAACAGTATAGGAA
>DATMFE010000378.1:0-9867 GCA_035556295.1 Ureibacillus sp. | reverse complement strand
CATATTCTGTTCAGAGGAAACCAACTCGTGAATAACCTGCTTTGCCAGTTCAACGCCTTCTGCATATAAAAGGTTATGAACAGTTGCTAACATTTTTACATTATGACGATGACCGATTCGTACAAGATTCCGTACTTCTTCATCAGTGAAATTTCCAAACTTATCAATCGTTGTTGGATTGTCTTTGCTAATTCTAAATAAGAATAATCCATTTTGTGAAATATTCTTTGTGTTTGTCACGAATGATTGATAAGAACTAGGCAATGTAGGCCCTTCTGATAATGTATAATATCCTAAAATTTGAATAATAGGATCCGATCCATCATATGCTCTTAAGGTAGAAACAGTCTTGGAGATCCAACCTGGATTCCCATTGAATAATACAACTTTATACCAATTTCCTTGAACACCAATAAGAGGTAATCTTGCGCCGCGGTCCATTTGGGCAATTACTCTAAAATTAGAACCTGGCCGTTGTCGAACGTTCGCGCCATCTATATTGACAATCACTTCCGAGTATTCTGGAATCTTAATTCTTTGACCGACAGTTAGATTCATGCTTTCTAAATGATTTAAGACAAGGATGCTCTCAACGATTGTATTATATCTACGAGCAATCTCATATAAGGAATCACCGGACTTAACGACATATTCAGTTTGTCTCTCATCTATTTCAGATACTTTCAACCTTTGATTAATGTAAATTATATTCGTATCTAGGTTATTTAAGGTTTTTATTTTGCCAACAGTTGTTTCAAAACGTTGTGCAATTGAAGAGAGAGAATCTCCTTCTTGGACAACGTAATAATCCTCATCAATTTCTTCAGGAATAACAAACTGTTGTCCAACATAAATTATGTTGGAACGTAATTGATTTATTCTTTGCAATTCTCCAATCGAAACACCGAATTTCATTGCAATTGTGTACAAGCTGTCACCTGGTTGAACAATATAAATATTCCTTTCAGCAGTAACGGGTACTACCAATTGCTGACCAATATAAATAATATTAGAAGTTAGTTGATTTTCATCTTTAATACGTTCAGCATTTGTTTCAAATTTTTGAGAAATCGTATCCAACGAATCTCCAGGCTGTACAATATAATTAATCTGCCGATAATACATGCATATATCATCTCCCTCACCAACGCATCTATATTTATATATGCACTGGCCCGGAATTATTGACAGTTATTTTTAGGAACAATCATTATATGCTAGGTTATGCATATGTAGTCCTACTCAATTGAAAAGACTACATGGCAAAGGTCAATCTAATTATCGATTCTTTATTATCTCTTGGGCGATTTTATCTCTCAAGAGGAGCAACGTGAAATTGGCACTACTTTTTGAATTAAAGGATGATTAAGGAAGGAAAATAGGCTTCGCTGCATTTAGTTAATTAGGTGATAAAATTATGCTTAAAGTGAGTGTTTCTGATCTTACTTCTGAATTTGCGTTACGCTACTAAATTTTATAATCGCTCCGAGTGACAATCTTACTTTTTAGATAAAAACTATTACTAAAAGTTTTTATATTGTATAAATATTTTAAATATGTAAAAAAGCTTACTCAAAGAGTAAGCTTAACCTCTATAAACACTATCACATGTTGCTGGTTTTGGTTCATAAAAACAATGGTCTTTAAATTGACCAGTATGAGGTTGATCATACCATGTTGGGGGGCATGGAGCATGTGGATTAAAATACCAAAGAGCATATCTAGCCGGATGCTGTCTCCAGTGCTTCAAATTCTGTTCTGCTAATCTTCTTTCAATACCTCTCGCTCTTTGATAAAATACATTCCCTTTTTGAACGGCTTCAAAAGAATAATTTCCTCCTTGTACTTGATAAATGACTTGTGGAATTGTTCTTAAACCTTTAAAGTCTAAACAATTAGCTACAAGACGATTCACAATTACATTTCCAACATATAACATTCCGAGTTGTCCTTCACCTTCGGCTTCTGCTCTCATCATCCTTGCCATTAAGTCAACGTCTGAACTTCGGTATTGTGCTCTTGCCATTTTTCCACCCCAAAAATATTGTATGGAAAATAGTCCACAGTCATGTCATTATTTATGTAATATAAATGCTTAGTTATAATAACTTACAGCTTTTAAGTAAGATGTAGAGAAATTACAGTTAAGCAGAAGGAGCAATTATTCGAAAAGACGGAAAGAAACATTTTTGGTATTTACATAGATTAGTAAAGTTAAAAGACCACGGATGTGCCAACGATAATAGAGGGAACAAGCAACAACGTAATACATCTGTCAAATCATTGGAGTTGTACTATAAATTGGCCGGTAAGCTAGTTGATCGTCGTGAAGTTGTATCAGATGCAGATGTTAACAAGTGTACGCGAATCTCTGACGACGAGTTGCAACGAGGATTGGACGAACTAAATGATATGTTGAACTAGGTTAAGTGTTACCTTGTGATGATCGCGGCTTTCATCATTGGAGTTGACGTGTTATTATTAAATGTCAGGATCAAAACATACACAACTTGTTAGGATGTTGTATAGTTCATCACGCTTAGTTTATAACTAAGTAAAATGGATAAAATTAACCCATGACAAGTAATTCAACTGAAGGCAAGAATAATGGGGTGATGGTATCAGTAAAGCTAAAGGTAAAGGCGGAACAGGTAGAGGGACAGGCAAGAAGGGCTGGAATCGTTGGCAAGCTAGTTCGAACAGAGCGAAAAGTGCTAAACCTTATATAAGCAAAGGCACTAAAAAACCAGATAAAGAGGATTGAAAGTCAGCATTCATAATGTTGGCTTTTTTTTATTTCGTTGTCTGATATAGGAGCGTTACATCAGTGGCAAGTCACCGGCCTAGAGGTGTTGACGTAATGCGTGTATGGGGCATAGGGGGCTCGAACCCTTGACCTCTACGCTGCCAGCTTAGAAGGTAAGATTTCCTTTAGTTTTCAACATTGTCCGTAAATGTCTTTATATCAAGGATTAAAGCGAATTTTTGAAATTTAAATGAACTGTGGTTTCCGGTAGTTTTCGATAGTGTGTGACCACGATGTGACCAGTATTTTGAGAGAAATTAATCGTTGTAATTAATGTGAATTAGTAAGATTTGAGATGTGATAGTATGCCAAATATAATGTAATAAAAAATAAGATAATGTATTTGCGTTCAAGGAAATCAATATACATGTTTCCACAAACTACGCATTGTGAAGCAGTCGCTTGGCTTGAATTAGTATAATAAATAAAAAAAGACACCAAATCCGATATGTGGATTTGGTGTTTTAATTTTGTTAAAGGTTCTTTTACTAATTCTTAAAAAGCTCTACAACATTATAAAGATGAATGGTACTTAACTCATCAATTACTTCTTCAGATTTCATTGTATCGAATTCTACTACCTATACTAGCTTCTATAATTGAAAAAAGTGAAATCGCGCTGTCGATTTCACTTTTTTCAATTATAGAGGTGGGTTTTGTCCCAGCCCCTAAAACTTTTTAAAAAGGACACAGTCGCATCTTGTTCCATTTATTAGATAACTTTATTCAGAAACGTAATAAGTTATATATATACCCTGTTCATTCATTTATGAAATAGATGCAATAATCCGTTTCAATTCCTCTTCAAAGTCTGCAGGTTCGTTCGCATAATTATAAATTCCCAAAAACTTTTCAACTGCTGAAGGATGTGCCCCAATGATTTTATTTACCATATCCTGCTGTTCTGTAATAGGTTCATTTTTAGAAAGCTCACAGCCCATATGAAATCGAACCATAAATTCTTTTTCCATTTCATTCTGATAATCCACAGCGACTTTTTCCCACTGTATCGTTTGTAAGTCATTTTTGATTAATTTATCAGCCAAAATTCGTGCTCCACAGATAGCATCATGGATTCCTTGAGCCATCGCAGGGTCCTTAAAGCAAATGGCATCCCCAACCAATGCCCACCCTTTTCCCATACCTTGGTACCAATAATTTTCATAGCCGATCAAACCTTTGATAGACTCAGTCAATTGAGATTCCTTCACGCGATCAGCAATCGATGTGTTTGGAAAGTTATTCATTAGAAATGCACGGAAACTATTTTCTGGGACTGTTTTAAATTGATCAAGTAAACTCTTATTTTCTAAAGGGAAATTTATTACTAATACATATAACTCATCGTTTGTTGGGAAGAAGATCGCCATGTTATCTTTTCTTTTATATACCTCAAATTTAGGAACAGAATCGTGCTGAATACCGGAGAAATAACCATAGTAAACTGCTGTACTGGCAGGACTGCTTATTTTTAATTCGCTATTTACTAACTTTCGAATCCGGGAGTTTCTTCCGTCTGCCCCAACCACTAATTGTGCTCGGAACTCTTGTTTCTGTTTTTCCAAATCTTCCCCTCTTACCCCTATGACGGTTTCTCCGTCATATATTACTTCTGTCACACGAATTCCTTCTATCATTTTTATCTTTTCTTTTGTTTTTGCATGTTGAAGAAGGATATGGTCAAGATATTTTCTTCTAATAGAGTACGCAGCATCTTCACCATCTACCTTAGGAATTGGCCCTTCTATGACGGTATCTTCAAACTGAAATTTGATTGTCTGTACCGGTGTCACATTGGTTTCTAATAGTTGATCCAAAACACCAATTTCCCTAAAGATAGCTGTTGTGTTGTTAAAGAAAGTATTAGTAGTTAAAGTGTCACTTGGAAAAGTTGCTCGGTCCAATAAAAGAACTTGAAAGCCCGCTTCAGCAAGAGATATTGCCAAAGTAGCTCCGGCACATCTTGCCCCAACAATAATTACGTCATAGTTTTTATTCATTCCATCACTCCACTTCTTACGATTAAAACCTTTGAAAGACCCATTTTTAAAGCTCGTATTACCACCAAAGCAATATATGTAATACCTTATAAAAACATGCCTTTTTCAAGTATAGTAGTTCCAGAGAATAATTAAGTGGCTACTTACTTAAGGACTTTTGGGTGAAATACAGTTGAATTCGCATTT
Organism: Ureibacillus sp.; assembly: GCA_035556295.1. GTDB lineage: Bacteria > Bacillota > Bacilli > Bacillales_A > Planococcaceae > Ureibacillus. The sequence goes on along the minus strand of DATMFE010000378.1, from coordinate 4,875 downwards.
AGGAGAGACAGATATAGTGAAACTGCCATAAGTAGCAAAAGAGGATCACTTTATATTGTTTTCCGTCTTGCTTTAATGACAGGAATGCGACAAGGAGAAATCTTGGGATTGCGTTGGAAAGATGTGAATTAAAAAAAGCTTGCTAAGTATTAGGCAGACTTTAAGCCACGACGGAAAGTCATTTATAAATAGGGCAAAAAACAAATCTAGTCTGCGAACAATCAATTTATCTGAAATCACTATGAGGAGCCTTAAATCTTGAAAAATAATGATCTCCAAAGAGAAGCTTAGCTTTGGTTCAGTTTATGAAGACTTTGATTTAATCGCATGTACCAAACGACCAAACGTGGAACACCTCTTAACCCAGCAAATGTAAGAAGAACATTTAATAGGTTGATTAAATTAGCTGATGCTCCTCAAATTCGTTTTCATGATTTAAGACACACACATGCAACAGTGCTTCTTGCTAAGGGGATAAATGTCAAAGTAATCTCAGAACGGTTAGGTCATAGTATAAAGTTACTCTAGACACTTATTCACATGTTCTTCCAACCATGCAGGAGGAAGCTGTTCGGAAATTAGATGAAATCCTAAAATAAATTCTTCTGTGACCAAAAGTTGATTTTGACTGGTAGCTTATTTATATATCAGAAGTAAATAAAAAGAGGAAACCCTTATATATCAAGGTTTCCAGCTCTTCTTTTAAGTATGGAGCATAGGGGGCTCGAACCCCTGACCGCTACGCTGCCAGCGTAGCGCAATACGTTAAGTCAATCGGAAAGTCAACGAAAAGTGAGTCCCATCAATGCTCTATACGCTTCCTATATTCCGTTCAATTACGATGTTAGTCCCTATTATATGTTATAGGTGCGCTTAGATACAAGTAATTTCTGCGTTACGCTACTAAATTTTATAGTCGCTGCGAGTATGTTTAACCGTACTTTAGCTCCTTCGTAATACTCCTCATATCCACGTCTATTCTATCGGCAATGCGTGCCAGGGGAGAGCCTTGCGAAAAAGTAGGAGTGCGCTTAATTGCTCGAAACTAAATATCGTATGTTTTTATTAGATTTGTTAAAGATGAGTGTTGATTCTCTTCTTCAACAAACGGGCCATATTCTTGAATAATACTTGGTAGTTAATTTTAATATTTATGTAAAAGATAGACTATGAACAAATGTATTAAAGTAATTGATTAAAGTAGTGTAACTGCCGTTTCCATTCTCCATTAATTTCATCTATTATTAATAGATTTATTGATTGGAGTGAACTGGAAATGAATTCTAAAAGTAATCTTAAGATTTCGTTCTTAACATGGAATATTTATCAAGGTTTTAATGTTGCACCATTGCTTGCTGCTTCCCCAGAGCAAATCCCTGCTGTGGTAACACAAATCTTTAGGCAATTTCTTGCGACGAATTTTCCTGTTCGTGCCAAGGCAATTGCTGAAGCTATCGCTTCGGAAAAACCTGATTTTATCGGTTTGCAAGAAGCGGCGCGGGTGGAACTAATTATTCCAACTTTCAGAACCGTCACCTATGACTTTATAGAGATATTATTAGAAGCGTTAGAGGAAAGGGGATTGAACTACGAAGTAGTAGCTCAAAACCCAAATTTTTCGACACAACTTCCTGACAACAATGGAAATTTAGTTCGATTTTTGGACAGGGACGCCATATTGATTCGTAAAGATAAAGATTTGAAGGTAATTAGACGCCAAGAAGCTAATTTCCAAACAAATTTAATAGTATCTGTAGGAGGACAACCTTTTACAATCCTTAGAGGATGGTCTTCTATAGATGTTAAGATAGATAGACAAGTTTTCAGGATAATCAATACACATTTGGAGCCAGCTGTTGAAGCAATACGAAATGCTCAAGCAAATGAAATTCTTCAGGGACCTGCAAATACGCGTTTACCGGTGGTTATCACGGGGGATTTGAATGCCATTCCTAATAGCTCTACTTATAATTTGTTTATTAATGCTGGCTTTAAAGATGTATGGAATGAAGTAGGTGAAGGTCCAGGGGTTACCTGTTGTCAAGATCCTGATCTATTAAATGCTGTTTCTATGTTGAATCGAAGAGTTGACTATATTTTATTTAAAAACGGCTGGAAACCAATTGAAGTAGAATTAGTTGGAGAATCGCAGGGAGACCGAACAAAAACAGGGCTTTGGCCATCCGATCATGCAGGAGTTTCAGCAAAGTTAAATTTAGGGGACCATCATAATCATCACCATGGAGAAAGCCGTGACGAGAGTAGCAACTAATGATTGAAAGTCAGATTGACCGTTTCATGGTTAAAAAGGAACGGTCTTATTATTTTGGATAGATAATCCTTATTGAAGTAACGGGGGCTTTAGTAAAATAACTGAGGTGCCATTTTGTAGCTTTTTCACATTTTCCATATTCCGCAATCGGACGCAATTCTGTAGTAAGAATTGGGGAAAAATCAACACCGAAATTTAACAGAGTCTTTTTATTTAGATATGTAAATGGATGTCATGTTTTAAGCTATCTACGCCTAACCTTTGGTAATTCGTATGCAAGGCGTCTAGTTTACGTCAAGTATTCCGAGTTATGCCGAAATAACACCTATTTTCGGGGCTGATGCCGTTTCACCTGCACGGTGCGCCTAGCGGGTGTCCGCCTCTTAAATCTCCAGGGTTCAGCGTTTATCGCATGGCTAGGCGTTATAAACCATACACATACTACCGTATTAAACTACGCACATAACTAGGATTATATGACGAGTTAAGGCGATTAGCTGCGTTTAACTCATCGTATAATGTATGGAGTAACGCTTGTTATTCGTTATGTTGAGCGTGTTTAACTCGTCGTATAATTTAGAGAGCTTATAAAAGAACGTTAATGAACGTAAGGAATTCCGTCGAGTAGTAGACGACTGCTTCTATTGTTCCGATCCCCCACGCCTATACCTCTGAACCGCCACAACTGGACTCCACTCAGTCCAAATAGTATTCGCGATTCCTCAAGGTAAAAATTCGCGCAATATTTTTTCGAAACTCCAGGGTTACTTTAAGCCTCGCGCCTCTTTCTCAATCTTCGTAATAACCTCGTTAAGTTTCTTGTTTATTCTCGAACCACTAAAGCGCAGCACCTTATAACCGCGCTTTCTTAAATAAGCGTTTTTCTTGCGGTGGTCATGTGCCCTTTGTTTTGGCGAGGAGTGCCACTGTTTTCCGTCAGCTTCAATAGCGATTTTATACGCTGGTAGCACTAGGTCGATACGATAAGGGCCGCAAGGAACCTGTGTTTTTACCTCATAACCGTTATTCACCAACGCAATATATAGTCTTAATTCAATCGGACTCTCACATTTAGCACGTTGATCGTCGATAACTTCAACCGAAGCCAGTAACGGTCTAACCTTCAAATATAACGCAATCGGAACAGCGAGCATAACGAAAAATAATACATAATTTAACATATAATCGCCTCCAAAAAGGAAAAGTAACGGATTATGTCGAAATGATTCTACGAGGTGACGGATATGCCTATAAGAAATCGACTAAAAGAATTACGCCATAATTACCGCATGAACCAAACAGAGTTCGCGGAGTTTCTTGGTCTAAGCGTTTACCAATATAATCGCTACGAGAAGGAAGCACGGCAGCCAACGCTTGAAGTCGCTTTGCAGATTAGCGAAAAAGTTGAGCGACCAGTAAACGAAATATTTTATCGAATAGAAGGGGCGCAAGAATAGAGCGGTCCTTTTTGCCGTTTTGGCAAATATTTATTACGGACAGGCAATTTTACAGTAGTACCTACATAAGTATTTATCAAGTAGCTACTCATTTAGCATTACCGCAGTTCTATAGTTACAAACGTTGGGTTTATAGGACTTTGCCAAAGTGTTTATAAAGGAGGAATAACGGATGATATTTATAGTAGGAGCAGGCGGTGTCATGGTGGCAGCTATCGCAGATAAGCTAGCAGAGAACTATGGGGAGCCGAGGGTTGGAATTGTTACTCGTGGAATCATGGCAGTAGTTGCCGCAGGGGTAATCGTTTGGTTTTTATCAACGGGAATAGGGGCACTCCTATGAGTTTATTCGCGCAATATAAAGCACGTAAGCAGTTTGTTTATGCCTTTTGATTAATCACAGATAAAATACCTCGTATTCATTCCGTATCTATCTCCACTAATGAAACTCGCTATTCTTTTACCATTCCAACCGGCACCAATCCCGAAATCTTACTCGATAAAATATACGTATTTAAACAGGTACTATTGAGCGAAAATATCGAACTACAAGGCGATTCCAAATGCTGGACGCTGACAGTTTATCGTAAGGACTTGGCGAAGCTAGTTAAATATAGCCTAGAGGATTGGAAGAATTGAACGATATGTTGAACTAAGTATTACCGTGCGATGACCGAGTCCTTTTGTCATAGGGTCGACGTAAAGCACAATGAAATATCTCCGATTTTGAGCTGACAGACTGGAAACCTGTCGGCTCTTTTTTTATTTATCTAAATTTATGTGTTGGTTTAGAATAAAGTTTGATTAATTTAATGCTCCTTATTCCACTAACGCACTCCGATAGTTTAAGAACAATTCTTCATAATCTCATTCCTCCGTAAAATTTTTCAGATTCAACCGAAAGAAAATCATACCTCTACTGAAATTGGAAATAATACTTGAGAGGTGATGATATGGATACGGAAAAATTAAAACTTACATCTTCTGAGATAGGTTCCTTGTGGAGTGAGTACATAAACGGAACAGCGATAGATGTAGTAAATAGATATATGTACTCAATTATTGAGGATGAAGCAATAAAAGCGATTTTTAATGATGCTATAAAGACATTCGAACGACAAAAGAAACAAATAATGACTTTTATTG
>DATMFE010000377.1:0-2652 GCA_035556295.1 Ureibacillus sp. | reverse complement strand
TGATTTGTCTCAATCCACTCTAATATAGTTTCTTTACTCATTTTTCCCTCCCAAAAGGTTATGAATTGTGCTTTTCTATAATAGTTTTAATGAACTCTCAAATCACTGGGACAAGGAACCTAGTATAGTAAATAATAGCTGAAAGACATAAAAAAACCACCGTTTTCATTGTAAAATAGAAGAACCTATCACAGAACTTCCAACATTACATTCCCGACCAAAGGAGATGAATACGGTGGTATATTCAACATTTAATCATATTCAAGGCAAAATTGGAAGTCGATGGGCGCAACTTGTGAGAGAGACTGGATCAGAGAATATCTTACTCGTGGCTATAGACGCGGCGAAATACACGCCTAAAGCTATAATCGCTACATTCTTTGGTGATATCTTAGTAAAACCTTTTGATATAGATTCCTCTACTTCTGGATTTAATAAGCTCAAAAAACTCGTCGAGAGTATTAAGGAAAAGAACGGTTTATCTCAAGTAGTTGTTGGTATTGAGACTACTGGGCACTATTACGAACATCTAGTCTTCAAATGTCACTTGGAGGGATACCATGTTAGAACTGTCAATGCAGCTACTACTGCTAAAGAGAGGGAAGCTTTATTAAACTGGTCTAAGACAGACAATTTAGACTTAATGGCCATTATTCAATCTGTCATTCACGGAAGAGGTACCTCTAACGAGTTACCTTCTGGGAATATCGTTCAACTCCGAAAGCTGACTAGAGCTAGACGCGAAATAGTCGCAGAGCGTACCAAAACGAAGAATTTAGTCCTGATGCACATGGACCATATTTTCCGAGAGTATCAGGGGAAAACTGTATGGGTTAATGGTAAAAGAGGTTTTTCTAAGCCATTTTCTGATGTGTTTGGTAAAGCATCTAGATACTTAATGAGGAACCACCCGCATCCAGAGGATATCTTAGTATTAGGTAAAAAAGGTTTGAGAGAGCTGTCTATACGTGAGAACTTAAAGTTTCGCGAAGAAACTATCAATATCCTAATTGATTTTGCAGAAGGCTCTATATCACTTTCGAAGGAACAAGTAGATGCCGATATTTATTTACTAATCCAGAAATTAGACCGTCTAGAGTTCTTAGACAACCAAATAAAAGCTTTGGAAGCCAAGATCGAAGATCTATTTGTAGTTATGGAAGGTGCGGTTATCCTATCTGTACAGGGAATCGGATTAGTTACAGGAGCAGAACTAATTGCTGAAATGGGAGATATTTCTGATTTTGATCAAGCTGGACAACTTATTAAGCTGGCTGGTACCAATCCAATTGTTAAGCAATCTGGCGGGCATAGACCTGCGTATTACGGTGTTTCTAAACAAGGTAGGCGACCCTTTAGAAATATTGTTTATCAAGTCGGAAAGTCATTAGCGGTTAATAATCCGGAGATGCACCAACGGTACTTAAAATTAAAAGAAAGAGGAAAGCATGCCCGTCAAGCTTATATCGCCTTAGGAAACAGAATGATTAGACTCGCATTCTCTATGATACGCAATCAAACTTTTTATCAAACCAAAGATGAGCATTATGTACTTCTCGAAGAGATAAATAAGAAAATTCGTAAATCAAATGTACAAAAGTTCTTTGAAACACATGTCTCACCTACTGTTTGCGCTAGTTAACTAATTTAAATTTTCACTAATTATACAAGCATTTTTAGATTATTAGTTAATGAAAAATGGAGCTTCTCTAGGACGTTAGATCACATTGTATTTTGAACCTGAGGCTATTAGACCTCGCGGGACAGCGTTATGGATCTTGTCCTGTAAATACGAATAATACGTGAAATTCTAAGTTTATATTCACTAGGCGGTATCAATGTAGGATGAAAAAACAAGGTCCTTTCACGTCCTAGAGAAGCCCTATATATATTTCTGTGATAGTTGAACCTACAAAAAAATGGAAACATGGGGTTTTACTTAAAGTCGGCATTTTTTATGCAAATTTAGTGTTTGACTTATTTGCCATTATACGCTGTCCCTGCGGTCCATAGGAGGAGTGCGTGTTGAGTAAAGCAATGATGCAAACGAGCAGATTATTATTGGGTGTGATTTTTTTAGTTGCAGGTATAAATGGTTATTTTGTAATTTTTGGACTTGAGCCATTTATCGAAACTAGCCCGGAAGCTATGGCATTGTTTGAATCTAATTATCTGTTGATTGTAGAAAAAACATTGGAAGTGTTTTGTGGAATTTCCCTTTTAATCAACCAATATATTCCTCTAGTTATTGCTGTCTTATCGCCGATTGTAGCCAATATTTTTTTGCTTCATTTGTTCCAGGATCATTCATTACTTTTATTAGCCACTATTCTTGTTCTTGCTCATAGTTATTTGCTTTTCTATTATAGAAAAAACTTTATAAGTGTGTTAGAGAGAAAACCGAGTTAAGGTTGGCGGATGGGACAAGGGACCTGTCCCCATGTTCCAGAATTAGTCATGTGTAGGTGAGTATTTGAATAATGATATATGATAAGATACGCGATTATCAGGGGGAGGGTTTATGCGCTATTTAATGGGTGTTGATGGGGGAGGCAGTAAAACATACACTGTTATTACGGATGAATATGGAAATAAAGTAGGGGAAGGTTTATCTGGTAGAGGAAATCATCAGGTTGAAGGAATTCAGTTTGC
>DATMFE010000376.1:0-2392 GCA_035556295.1 Ureibacillus sp. | reverse complement strand
GTATAGCTTTTTGTTCCGATTCTGGAAACTCTCGTGGAAAGAGTTAGCGTTTGGTTTGCATATGCCTGAGCCAAATAATCACACTGTGCTGAGGCCACAACGAAATTCATTTCTCCCCTATTATCTTTGTCGTAACCGACCGCTTTAAAAAATTTTGTTCGTGCTTCTTCCATATATATAAAGTAACTAGTGTTATTGACATGACCTGCTGCGTCTGTCTCACAAAACCTAACATATATATCGATTTCGGGAATGTTATTCATGTTCAAACCCCTTTCTATTAACTGATTCTTAATACTTGTTAATTATTCATGCCTTTTTCCTTTGCCAAATCGTACATTTCCTGTCGATAACCCTCTATGCTCATACTATAGGGTCTTTCATTCTCTTAAAGTATAATTCCCATCATCTTTTACTAAGTTTCTAACTTATTAGGAAGCTTCTACTTCATATAAGAAGCTCGTCACCTACGCTTCACTTGTTATTACAAAGAAACGCCACCGTCTATTGCAATAATCTGTCCCGTAATATAATCACTTCCATTGCCAGCTAAAAAAAGTGCCGCTCCTTTCAATGAGTCAGGATCCCCCAATTTTTTCATGGGATTTTTATTTATTATTGCAGCCTCTCTTTGGTCAAGTACGTGCTTTGTCATTTTTGTTTCAAAGAATCCCGGTGCAATTGCATTGACATTTACTCCATACCCCGCCCATTTCCTTGCTAAATCTTTCGTAAAATGATGGACCGCTGCTTTACTTGTACTGTATCCAATTGCATTTAGGACTTCCGGAGGCTCTGCCTTCAACCCTGCAACAGAACCGATATTAATAATCTTCCCCTTGCCGCGACTGATCATATGTTTTCCAACGGCCTGTGACATTAGAAATGTGCCGGTTACATTCACATTTAAGACCTTTTGCCATGCTTCAAGCGGCATATTCTCCACTTTTTCTCCCCAAGTAGCCCCGCTATTATTGACGAGAATATCGATTTGGCCAAAATCAGAAAGAACAGCTTCCACTGTTTCAGCCACAGCTACTTCACTCGCTACATTACATTCATATGCCTTTGCCTGTATAGAGAACGTATTTTTCAAATCCTCTGCGGTTTCCTGACAATTATGTAATTTTCGAGAACAAACGGCTACATTTGCACCATATTCCGCAAATACTTCTGCGATCACTCTCCCCAATCCACTTCCCCCGCCTGTAATAAGCGCTGTTTTTCCACTTAAATCAAACAAAGATTTCGTCATAGTTTTCCTCCTATTAGGTCTTACTTGAGATAATCCTTAACGAGCCTCCAACAATATCGACTGAAGACTGAACCTTCTTCATCTATTAAAGCGAGGTTCTGTGCTTAACCAGTTTCTATTTCTTCTCCTTTTATTAATGCAACTTGCGTGCCAAGTTTTTAACGGGATAAACGGCTATATTTTATATGAGTAAATCGTTAAATAATTCAATAATGAATTAACTCTCATCTATTCCGCCTTTTATAGCTATTCATTATTGTATCGTTAATTCATTTATGAATAACTTACGGATACTTCACTCTAAAACGAGCTAATGGAGGTCTTTATCAATAAACGGCTTCACACCTTGTACAAACATGAAGTAAAGCCGACAACATTTGAACGTCAGAACGTGTGGTCAAAAATCATATTCTCCCCGCTTTTGCTAAATGTGAAGTGAGTTCGGTTAAAACCTATGACGTTCAACAATTTTTATCGCGCAAATCGAATGACGGCCTATCGCCTGCCACCGTCAAAATTATTCCCAATATCCTAAGCAAGGATTTCAAATAGCCATCGATTGGGAATTAATCCGTAAGAATCCAACAGAACGTATAAAAGGACCATCGATTGAGAAAAAAGCAAAATTAAAAGTGAAGAAATTCTGTTTATAAATCAAAATAAGGAAATGACGTGTAGAATGGTACACGTCATTTCCTTGTTTTCTATATATCTTATTAAACTAAAGCCTCCCGATAAATTAAGTAGAATCCTTCACAATCTCTTCTACACCTTAATATAATCCAATTTAAATGTGTTACTCTAGAATCTGATATTGATTTAAAAAAACGACGTCTTTTTACTTAAAGAAAAGCGCCCTATCGGAATAACTGATGGTTTTCTTACAGCAAGTTTACGAAGATTTGAGTAAACTTAGTAAAGTAAAGAAGAGAAGGGAATATTCAAACTAATATTCTCTTCTTGAGATTTACCCGTTTAAAAAGAAGGTAAGCTATCTAAGTTATTTTCTTTAATACCATCAGGTTCGCTACGTATAATATCCCTGCCATACTTATGAAATACGTCAACATGAGCTAACTTCCCTGATTTTGCTTCATCAAGAGCAGTAATATAATCTAGTTCTCTTCCACTACTTGT
>DATMFE010000375.1:0-6175 GCA_035556295.1 Ureibacillus sp. | reverse complement strand
TATTCCGTTTTCATCCCGCGTGAAATCCACCCTAGCAAAATACGGCTTGCTTTGTGCTTTTTTAAGGCTTTCCAGCTCCGCTTGCGACATGTCAAAGAAGTTGGCCGTCGTCAGTAATTCGGCATACCTTCCTGACTCCTTCCAGTCTTCATCTCCAAACGTTTCCTGCATAATTTTCTTAAATTGATCCTTGCTCGTCTCAGCAGTCTTAATGACCACATCCATATAACGCTTTGTAAATTCTAATCTTTCTTGCTCACTTTTCCTGTCCGGGTGCTGTTTCGATGTCATTTCGTTCTCCTCTCATTCTTCGAAATAAGGTTCTTGACAATCGCCTACAGCGGTGAAATGGACGTTAATACTATCAGAAATATCTTCTTATTGCAATGAAAAACACCTCTTATTAAAGTGGGCTTTTACGTTCTACTTTTTCTTCTTCATCCCAATAGTTTACCTCTGTTTACACACGTGACCGCACCTTTGTATTTGGCAATCAAAAAATGCTGTTTACGGCAGTATGTTTTATGAATGGAAAAAGAGCTTAAAATACAAGAAGTGCATAAAACCTTGCATATTTTAGGCTCTTAAATTATATTCCTTGTTGTGTTAAAGCTACCCGTTACTTTAAGTATATTTCTTCACAATATTTATGATTGGAGACCATACTCAACCCCTTAAATTAAACTTTTGTTATTTAACAATTCCACCTCATTACTTAACATGTCTATGAATTTTATTAAAGGCGTAGGCAGATATCTATCTTTTCGATAAATAAATGTTGTTTTGACTTTTCCATATACATCGGGAATTGGATGCTGTCTAAGAGTGCCGTCTTGTATATGTTTTGCAATGACACTATAAGGAAGCATACTTATGCCTAGACCAGCGGAGACACAGCCGATGATTGCATCAAGGGTACCAAATTCCATAATCTTATTGGGAATTACCCCCTCTTGGTGTAACCATTGTTCAAGTTTTGCCCGATAAGAACATCCAGGACGAAATACAAGTAGCGTCCTAGTTTGAATATCTTTGATAGAAGATAAAGCAGGTTGAATTGTATCTGTAATGAGTACTAATTCCTCTTCGATTACCTCCTTTTGAATGAGTTCGGGGTGTTCAATTGGTCCAGCTACAAATGCTCCATCAAGTTCATACTGAAGAACTCCTTGAATATTTTGTTCAGTAGGCCCTGTTTTTAAAGTTAGATCAACGTCGGGATAGTCTTTATGGTACTTCGAAATAAGAGCTGGTAAGCGAACTGCGGCGGTTGTTTCCATAGAGCCAATAATTAAAGGCCCCTTTGGTATTTGATTGTCATTCATCACATTTTTAGTTTCTTCCATGAGATGAAATATTTTTTCAGTATATGTTAATAACGTGCTTCCTTTGTCTGTCAAAGTAGTGCCACGATTATGTCTATAAAACAGGGTTGTTTGAAGTTCAGTTTCCAACTGCTGAATTTTCATTGTGATATTAGACTGCGCATATTGAAGTTCTCTTGCTGCCCGTGATATACTTCCCAACTTTGCAACAGTCTGAAAAATTTTTAATGTATGCAAATCCATAGAGATTCTCCTCCGATATATGCCCTCTGCTATCTAATTTACTGATACCCAATATCAATTTTATGTATTATACCATATAGCAAAAAAAAGATATGCTGTAAATACAGTTCATTTTAATTGGAGGTGAATACTCGTAAAAGCACTCTTTTATTTTTAGAGACACTCTAAGAATATTATTACTATTTAAGGAGAGACACATAAAATGCCATTATTACGCTTTGATTTAGTGGAAGGAAGAAATGAAGAAACTCTAAAAAAATTATTGGATTCGGCTCACAGTGCGATGGTGGAAGCTTTCCAAGTACCTGAAAGTGATCGTTATCAAATAGTTCATCAACACCCGTCGAATGAGCTAATAATCGAGGACACTGGACTGGGGTTCAAAAGAAGCAGAGACCTTGTAATTATTAGTATTGTTAGCAAAAAAAGAACCGTAAAACAGAAAGAAATCTTATACTCACTTCTAGCCCGTAAACTTGAATCCGATTGTGGGATTTCTCCGCAAGATTTAATCATTTCTATAACAGAAAACGGCGATGCCGACTGGAGTTTCGGACTAGGAGAAGCACAGTTTCTAACAGGTTCATTATAGCCGAGAAAAATATGCTTCAAATATACACTTAATCGGAGGTGAATCTTTGAAGAAGCAGTCTATTCTTTTTTTAATAGGGGGCATATTTTCTTTAATCATTGCTATGGGGATTGGAAGGTTTGCGTATACTCCCATTCTTCCACTTATGCAACAAGATCTCTCTTTTTCAAATGCAGTTGCTGGTTACCTGGCCTCAAGTAATTACGCGGGATATTTGCTTGGAGCAATTTTAGCAGGTGCCATCCCTTTGAAGAAATATAGAACAATCTCCTTGAGAATAAGTCTAATTATCAGTATCTTCACCACTGCTCTCATGGGTTTAACATACTCTTATTTGCTGTGGAACGTACTTCGTTTTCTATCAGGGGTTGCCAGTGCTTATGTGTTCGTCTTATCCTCTGGCATCGTGTTAGATAAACTTGCTACTATAAACAAGACAAATTGGTCAGGTTTGTTCTATGGAGGGGTAGGCTTTGGAATCTTTTTATCAAGCCTAATTATTCCGATTCTAAACCAAGTATTTCAGTGGGAAGGAACATGGACAGGACTCGCTGTTGTAGGTGGAATCCTGGCTTTCTTTGTATGGATCTGGTTCAATGATACCTCTAGTACCGTCGAGACGAAGAATAAACAAGAAACTTTTATACAAGCCCCCCCCACTAAATGGCTCCCTTGGCTGACTGTTGCCTATGGTTTAGAAGGATTGGGCTACATTGTTACAGGAACGTTTATCATATCTATCGCTGAAAAGACCTCATCCTTTCATAATGATGCTACCTTAGTTTGGATGATGGTGGGATTGGCTGCGATTCCATCCTGTCTCATCTGGTCTATCCTTGCTAAAAAATGGGGTTATGTTAAATCCATAGTGCTTGCAATGACTTTACAATCTATAGGTATTGCAGTGCCGGCTTTTTGGATATCACAAACTAGTTTTGTGATAAGTGCATTATTATTTGGAGCAACATTTATGGGGATAACTACACTTACTACAACATTAGGGAGACAAATTAATCCTTCTAATAGCAGTCGTACTATTGGTAATCTTACGGCTATTTATGCTATTGGACAGTTGATAGGCCCCACCCTTGCTGGAGTCTTATCATCATTCACTCATAATTTTAATGCTGCTTTAGTAGGAGCAGCTAGTGTCATATTAATTGGAGCAGGTTTGCTTTTAAATGGAATTCAATTTGAGAGGAAATCTAAAAAAATTAACAGGTCGAGGAATTTTTCTCTCTAGAAAAGAATGGTTAGAACTATAAACAAATACAAATTACGGGGTGGAACATATGTTAAATAATGAGATTACTGAACGTTTAAAAATTGAGTATCCAATCATACAAGCTCCTATGGCTGGCGGAGTAACAACCTCAAAACTAGTAGCTGAGGTTTCAAATTCCGGAGGTCTAGGAATGATTGGAGCGGGCTATCTAACCCCTATTCAAACAAGAGAACAAATCAGGGAAATAAAGCAGTTAACGTCAAACCCTTTTGGTATTAATCTATTTGTTCCTAACGAGTTTAATGTTACAGAGAGTGAAGTTAAATCAGCTAGCGAGGTTTTAAACCCTATTCGTGAGCAATTGAACTTATCTCGGAAAGATGGCTTTGAAATTTCTACATTTAATAACGCGTATGAAACATTTAATGACCAAGTTAAAGTTGTAATTGAAGAAAAGGTCCCTATTTGTTCTTTTACATTTGGCATTCCTTCTAAGGAAGTAATTGCTGAATTAAAACAACACAACATTATTCTGATAGGAACAGCTACAACAGTTAGAGAAGCAATAGAAAATGAAAAATCAGGAATGGATATGGTAGTTGTTCAAGGTAGTGAAGCTGGTGGGCATCGTGGAACCTTTATAGATGGGTATCAGGAGAGTCAAGTCGGCTTAATGTCACTTATACCGCAGGTTGTTGACAATGTAAGTATTCCTGTTATTTCTGCTGGAGGAATTATGGATGCGAGAGGATTAATGGCCTCTATCTGTTTAGGAGCGAAGGGTGTACAAATGGGGACGGCTTTCCTGACTTGTGTTGAAAGCGGAGCACATAAGGTACATAAAGAAGCAATTCTTAATGCTAATGAAGATCAAACTTTATTAACTCGTTCTTTTTCAGGTAAATGGGCAAGAGGAATTAAAAATAAATTTATCTTAAAAATGAAAAAACACGAAGATCTTTTGCCAGATTATCCTGTTCAAAATACATTAACTCAAGATATTAGAAAGGCTTCCTCAGCACAGAACAATCAAGATTTCATGTCGCTATGGTCTGGCCAAAGTCCAAGATTAGCCAAAAGTCAAACCGTTGAATCATTAATAAAAAATATGATTGCAGAAGCTAAAAAAATAAATTCATATATTTAAATTGTCTCTGGAATAGTTGCATTCTTTTAGTGAGTGCCTAGGAGGGAAAGAGATGAACAACTATCTGCTTAAACAATTAAGGTTTGTTCGAGAAAACACAATTAATTGCGTGGCAGAAATGAATGATGAAGTATCACTGTTTATTCCAGAGGGATTCAATAATAATATAAAATGGAATCTAGGACATATATATGTTGTGCAAGAAAAGTTCGCATTTTATTTTATTAAGGAAAAAATGATAATGCCGAATAACTTTTCGGAATTATTCACTACTGGCACAAAGCCCACCAATTGGAGGGATCAGGTGTTACCGGCGATCAAAGAATTAATCCAATTATTAGAAAATCAAATCGACAGGATCGAACAAACATTAGAATTCCGGTTAAAAGAAGTTATCGGGACGCCTTTTACCACGTCAACAGGTCTTACTTTATCAACAGTTGAAGAATTACTCAGTTTTTGTTTATATCATGAAGGTATGCATTTTGCTACGATAAAATCTTACAAGCGAATTATTCAGAATGGGAGAAAGATTAAGGGTATTTAGAACAAAATGTCCTACTTTTTAAACAATTATTAAATCACTTTATTTTTAGCACCGTCATAAAAATGGACGGTGCTATATGTGTTAAGCTTAAAATTAAATTATTAATATCACACTTTAAGCTTCTTTATTAGACACTTTCTTCTAATTTTTGTTTTTGCTTTGTTAAACTATCCTACCCGTTAGCACAATAAGCAAGGTTTCATAAGTTTGTATAAATATTAGCATCTATGCAGTTTCTCTTTGAGTAATGATTCAAAAGTGTAAATAAACATACTGCCAAAACATGCATCAATTGATTGCCAGAAACACGCACCTTACTGCTTATTTATTTTGTATTTAAAAATGACCTAATTTCGTTCGGTTACAGCACTACTACTCATAATTTCAGATGTTTATTTTTTGGGAAATAAAAACACCCCTTTGGATAATCAAATCTAAAGGGGTGAAAACAGTGCAACTTTTTATAAACAGTTACACTTTATTTCAAACCAACATTAACATATTTGTTAACGATTAATACTACACTTTAAAATTTATTCAACTAAAGAGCAGAATAAATAGTTACATATAAAAAGCTGATCGGCAAATAACACCAATCAGCTTTCTCGTGATGCCTATTCTTCTCGAATGACTAATAGAACACCCATAAAGATCAATAAGGTACCTATCCAAAAAGAAAAGCCAATTTGTTCACCTAGTAATAACCACCCTAAAAAAGTACCGACTATAGGTTGGAAAAAGAAAAATAACCCGCCACTCGAAGCGTTAAGCATTTGCAGCCCGTAATTCCACAGTAAAAAGCCACATGCCGTCGAAATAACTCCTAAGTATAAAAGACCGCCCCAAATAGATGGATGCATCATAGCTTGGAAATCAAGATCTGATAATCGACTAATTGTAAAAGGCGTTAGTAAGGTAATTGCTACAAGAATAGCATAGCTCGTTATGACAATTTGTGAATAGTGCCCCGGTACACGTTTAATAAGAACAGACATAAGTGACCATGTTAGCGCCGCGATAAGTAGTGATGCACCACCAAGTTGATGAGATGAATCAATATTGGCACTTCCAACAATCATACCAACACCGATTGTTG
>DATMFE010000374.1:0-17425 GCA_035556295.1 Ureibacillus sp. | reverse complement strand
CAGCGTTCGTCCTGAGCCAGGATCAAACTCTCCATAAAATGGTGAATTTGAGTTTAGCTCAAAATTCATATTGGCATCAAAATTGATGTCCAAAATTGTGTTTCTATATTATAGAAACGTTTAATTCATTAACGTTTTGTTGTTCAGTTTTCAAGGTTCATTTCAAATACACTGTCTTAGCGACAGGATTTAATTATAACAAGATATTCAATGTTTGTCAATATCTTTTTTAATTTCCTCACCTCACGTAATCTCTTACGTTTTAGCGACGTTTTATATTATATCAAAATAAATTATTAAGTCAACACTTTTCAAAACTTATTTTTCAATAATAACAATCTTTATTTGCGACTGCTTTAAGATAATAACAAGATATCATTAAATCGTCAACACAAAAACAGAAAAATATTTTATATTTATCAAAACATATTATTCCACACTATCTTTCACTCTCTATTATCCCTACAAATTATTTTTTTGCCGTATTCATTTATCTTATTGCCGTCATCATAATTCTTCCTTATTTAGTCGAACTGATATCCATAAAAGGTCTCATATATAAATACCTTTATCTTTATGAACAATCGGAGGAATTACTTCAAGTTTATCTAATACATATATAAAGAGGTGATTGTATGTTTGATGTGTTATTTGAAGTATCTTCTAGCAAGAATCCATTTATCGCTTACTCCATGGTGCATCTAATCACGATTTTTATTTTATTGTTAGGGATTGTTCTTTTGTTTGTATTTCGAAAAAAGTTGAATGAGATACTAACTCGATGGATTTTTGTGTCTGTTATCATATTTTTTGAGATTGGTTATCACACGTGGCTTGTTTCTCATAATTTGTGGGATCCGTCTCATGCACTCCCACTTCAATTGTGCTCGGTTAGTTTGATTCTTTGTATTATTCTTCTATTAACCAATAAGAAAATCATTTTTGAGATTGTTTACTTCATTGGTATTGCTGGAGCAATTCAAGCAATTTTAACACCTGAACTATTTTACAACTTCCCACATTTTCGCTTTTTACACTTCTTCGTTAATCACTGTTTAATCATTTGGACTTGTTTGTTTTATGTTTGGTCAGTGGGATACCGAATTCAATTTGCTTCTATTTTTAAATCTCTTGTCTTTTTACAGATTGTTGCATTTATAGCGTTTTTGACAAACATTATTACCGGTGGGAACTACATGTTTTTAGCAGGAAAGCCAAAAACGAGCTCAGCTTTAGACTTTTTAGGGGATTATCCATGGTACATTTTATCATTGGAATTTATTGCGCTGATTCTATTTTTCATCTTGTACTTACCGTTTGCTAAAGGTACAAAAAAGAACAAAGCGAGTACAGATTAGAAAAACAGTCATCATCCTATCATTTTGATTATGGATTTCCTATAACGGGGAAAACTGCCAATATAGCATCAAGCTCACGTATTATCTGCTCTAAGTAGGACTGGTTCGACTGAAATTCAAATGTTAACTCTGCTCCGTAACCAGGTGGGTAGCATGTCTTACCTATCCACCTTATGTGGCCGAGGTTGTTTATTTCGCATTCAAAATGAATATATTCATCCATATTGTCGAGTTCCACTTTCCCTTTTAATGTTTTGTACATTATTTTCAGCTCATCTAGAAAACCTCTCAATTCATCAGTCCTTAAATTTGCAACAAATTCAACTAGATAACCTGGGATTTCTACCTTTAGTTTTGCATCAATCCAGTTTCCATCCCAATAATCGGTACTTTCAGGATGTGTTCTGCCTATAACCTCGATTTCCACTTTCTCATTTTCCTCACCCAACAATTTAAACTTCACTAGATCACCTGTCTTTTAGAAAATTCGGATGTAACATGATTATCACCATGCATTAATTAAATATCTTCCCCCCTATTTTGTCATCTAGTGCTAAGTAATAATCAGAAATACATTCAAATAGGGAATTATTGATACCTACAAAACAACCTTGTATTCCTCTATTACCAATAAATTCCTCCTTGATTAATTATTATAAAAATCTATTTCAATGGTAACCATGCTAATGATGGGGGGATAGATATGTTCAAGGATACGATAGAATGGATTACCCAGCAGATTGATAGCAGTAACGAATTCATTAAAAAGACTTTAGAAATTGACAAAAAGCTATCCTTTATTTACTTCATTAATTCTCTTGTTGATAGCGAAATGATACAAAAGATCATTATTAAACCGTTCTTTGAATTGCCGTCTGACGATCATTTTGAAGCTTATTTATTGTCACTTCCACAGCAAACGAATTTCAAAACGAACGAGGACATCCTTGCAAACTTACTTTCCGGGTGTGTTCTAATTGCAATTAAGGACAAGTTCCTTCTTGTTGACCTAAAAAAAAGTCATGTAGATCAAGTTCAACCTATTAACATCGAACCTACAATTCTTGGCTCCCAATTTTCGCTAAGTGAAGATTTACAAACAAATATTAATATCATTAGAAATTATTATCAACAGCCTAACTTAACTGTTGAAACATCGACAATTGGCAAAATCAATAAGCAACAATACGCTTTGGTCTATGACCGAGAGAAAATCAAAAAGGATGTACTAAAGAAACTTAAAAAGCGGCTATCGGAAATTGATAAGCAGTTAATACAAACACCAGCACAACTCATTAACTATATAAATAATAAGGGAAAATGGACATCCTATTTTCCAACAACTTTGTTAACCGAACGTTCAGATCGAATCATTTACAACTTAGCTGGAGGGAAAATTGTTGTGATGATGGAGGGATCCCCTAATGCCATCATTGCTCCAGCGGTATTTTTCGATTTCTTAGTAACAATGGAGGATAATTATCATTCATTTTGGATTTCTACCTTTTTAAGATCACTTCGTTATGTAGGGCTAGTAATATGTATTCTTTTACCTGGTCTTTATGTCGCAGTTTCATCGTATAGTCCTGAAGTTTTAAGGGTTGAATTAGCACTTACTATTGCTGGTAGTCGTGTAGGTGTCCCCTACCCTCCATTTATTGAGGTATTATTTATGTTATTTTTTATGGAATTATTAGTAGAGGCAAGTATTCGGCTACCTAAAGCAATGTCTGCAACTGCAACTACAGTTGGTGGTTTGATATTAGGTCAAGCTGCCACAGAAGCAGCACTTACTTCAAACATTATGATTATTATCATTTCTGCGGTTGCAATTTCTACATTTGTTATACCGATAAACGAAATGTCCTTTGCTGTTAGAACTGTACGTCTTGTTTTAATTATTTTTTCAACAATATTTGGTTTAGCTGGACTAGTCCTAGCAACGATTGGCCTCATAATGTATTTAGTTAATTTAACGAGCTTCGGGGAGCCTTATTTGAGGTTATACAATTATCGGCGAAAAGAGAATGAGGGAACACTCTAAATGAGTAGATTTTATTACTATTTGATATTGATTAATATGATTGCAAATATTATTGCCTCTGTCCCTGTGATTTTGATCCAGTACCGAAAGAACGGGGTCATTCTTTCAATGATACTAGGGATAATTGTTGGGCTAATAATAGTTTATCTAATAACTAATTTTTTCAATTCATATCCAGGTAAATCCTTACCCGACCTTTTAAAAGCAACAATGCCAAAATGGTTCAACATTTTTTTTACATTTGTCCTAATTGGCGTTTGGTTTTTTGCCGGATTAATTACATTGATTACGTTCACGATTCTTCTAATCCACTTTTTAGCACCTGAAATGACTCATCTAATGGGGACATTGCTAATTGTGTTTTTTATGGCTTTTGGTTGCTTTATGAAAGCAGACAAAGTTCTTTATACAGTCGAAATAATATTCGTCCTCACGCTTCCCATGCTGTTGTTTATCTTTTTTAAAGCTTATACTAATGAACAAATGGAATGGGATTATGTAAAAGTAGCTATAACCTATATTAACACCATGCCTAGATTCCTTCCTTTCATGTCATCAGTATTTCTCTTTCTAGGCGTTTTGAATCTTGTCATCTTCAATCAGTTTTTTACGACAAAACAATCTATAGGCTGGAAGCAAATTACTTTTATCGGTATTTTGGGAACTGTCGTTTTATTTACAACGTATTTTATCCCCATTGGGTTTAATGGGTTTGAAAATATCGAATCCATTATGTATCCTTGGGTTTCCACTTCAGATTCAATGAGAATACGGTATGGGTTTATCGAACGGGTAGTATTTGTGTTTTTATTGTTTTATTTAGCCATTTCGTGCATCAGCCTTTTAATCCATTGGCATGTAGTAGTCGAGCTATTAAAGTCCATTTTTAATTTTAATAAATTGAAAATTAAGAACGTAAAGATTACCCCTTTTATCGTAATAATTGCCTTCATAACTATCACAGCCATCACAGTAATACTGATAGATGAACTACAGATTTATTATTTTACAACCTATTATTATTTACATTTTGCAATATCGGTCCCTAGCCTATTAATTGTTATGTGGATGATTAAAAGGAGATTAAAGAATGCTAAGAAAACTTAAAACACTAAAAAAGTATCAGATCATATTAGTGGTTCTTCTTTCACTCTTTTTCTTATCTGCTTGTTCAATTAAAGAAATTGAAAAAAGCGCCTTTATCGCTGAAATTGGTATAGATTCCTCCGGCAATTCTGAAAAACCATTTAAAGTAACATTAAAAATATATAATCCAACTAGCTCTATAAAAGAATCTGATTCACCAAACTATATTTATATCTCCGAGGATGGAAAATCCATCACTGATGCAATTCGATTGTTAGAAACAAAGGTGGACAAAAGGTTAGAATTTGGGCATTTAAAGTTTATTATTTTAGGTGAAGAAAGTATTGAAAAATTACAGATACGGGATATGCTTGACTTTTTTTCTAGACGTCCTGATATTCAATTGATCTCTTGGGTCATGATTGGTAGACCATCTGCTGAGCATATCGTAAAAATGGTTCCTAAATCTGAAACTGCTGCTTATACATCGCTTTTTAATTACTTCGATCAAAATGCGAACGAGAGTCCCTTTATTGTCTCTAGATTTTTATTTGATTTTAGGAGAAAGTATTTTGATGAAGGGGTCGATCCTGTACTTCCAATTGTTGAAACTGAAGAACAAGAATTCAAAATAGATAGTGCATTGATTATTGGGGAAAATAAGAATACTGTGGCTTTAGATACAAACGAAACAAGAATATATGATATTCTAAAAGGTAACGTATTCAAAGCAGATTTAATTGTAGATACGGAAAATGAGTACTTTATGATAGAAGCAGATAAAATACATGTGAATTATCAAACTGTCGAGGACAGCGATGGTTCTATTACTTTAAAAGTCCACATTAACGCAAAAGGTATCATTGTTGAATCTAAAAAGCATTTGGAAATTGATAATTTAAAGAAATACAATGAATTAGCTGGTAAACATGCTACGGAACTTACGAAGAAGTTTATTATAAAACTGCAAGAAAGTGAAATAGATCCAATTGGGTTTGGAGTCCGTTATCAGACGACTAAACTTCACAATCATTTAATGAGCTATGAAGAGTGGATGAAAGCATATAAAGATGCAGATTTAGATATTAAAGTGACATTTGAGCTAAAAAGTACCGGACAACTTGGATAAGAATATTGCAAAAACCTAAGTCGATTCATCATGAAACGAACTTAGGTTTTTATTTCGTTATCCTTTTACTATTCTATCCGTCAATACATCTAAAGCATCTCTTACGTCTTTTGCAAATCGAATTGGGTTGTCAATTTTAACAAAGTGTATATACATCAATCTTGGATCTTCGAATAGCCAGTGATTATGGAATCCAGTTACCTTAATATTATGTTCACGAAGTTTTGTGATAAATGGATTGATTTCTTCTTGAAGAATAACGGTTTCTCCACTGCAAAGTGCCTTTCCATCTGGCGAGAGTGACTCAAAGTTAAACATTTGTGGAAGTGTAAGGAACGAACGACTTCTTATTCCCATAATACGAGCGATGATGTTAAGTCTAGAATCCATGACCATACAAACACCATCTTCGAACGTTCTCATTCCTCCAAGGATTTGATTAAAACGGCGACAGATTTCTTCCGCTTGGTTTCTAGAAAATTCAGATCCATGACTAAAGCCTGTACCCCTTACTTTTAAATCAGTCAGCACTTTATTGGCTTTTCGCACTTTTCGAGCGAATTCTAGAGGTTGGTCAATTGATTCAAAATGCATATACATCAGTCTAGGGTTTTCAAACATCCAGTGGTTGTGTAAAGCAGTCACTTTAATACCACATTCTCTTAAACGCGACATAAATGGATTCACTTCTTCTTCAAGTAAAACAGTTTCCCCAAGGCATAAGGCTCTTCCCCTACTATCCATATTTTCAAATGAATAGGCTTGCGGAACAAACATAAAGGATTCTGCTGGTCGCCCTAACACAGTTGGACGAATATTCGTTCTCGAACGCGTTGCTGTGCATACGCCATTAATAACCGCAGGGGTCGAATCTAATATATCCGCGAATTTTACACAAAGTTCACTTGGTTGTACATTTTCCATATGATTCATTGAATGATTGTTCATACCGTCTATCCTTCCGTTTAATTTATGTGTTTCATTCATTTCTTGTAACTTCTTATGCACTGTTGCACTCTTCATCTTTCTCAAAAGTGCTTTTTAATTTCACATTAAGTTCCAACCCTTGTCTAGAGTAAGTAAAAAAATGGAATTAAGGAACACCATTGGGAGGGGATTTTGAGAATGGTGCTCCTATAAATTTTAGTAACCATATGGACGATAGTAAGGTCTTTGGTAGTACGGACGATTATATGGTCGATAATAATTTGGATACAAGAATGGTATTGGGAAGATTTGAATTGGATATGGAGTTGAATAGTATCGTGGTCTTCTTCGACGTCTACGATAATTGCTAGAATCGTATCCATAGTCATCATCGTCGTATCTGTTATATCTGTAATATTGCAAAGTCATCACTCCCTTCATTTTACGTATAGTATGCAAAGGAAGAATAATAGACTGCACATTTTCCCTATCTATATTTATTAATATTTTTTGATGAATCTGTTTAAAATTCGAGCTACATTGAAAGAGCAGAAATTTATAGACATTTTGCAGAGTAGTTAATCACCTAATTAGAGTAGGTGATAATTTAAATTCGTTCAGTATTCTTTGGGTAGGTTCATTTTTGATATGAATGAACAGTAAGTGGATCAAAACTCATCGAGTTAGCAATTTAACATATTAGTTAGTTGGTTCGGAGTTAAAGAGGATCACCATCATAAACGTATCTTTTTCCTTTAATGAAACAAACTAAATAATAGAAAATTTATAGGAAAGGAACGTTGTTTTGATGAGAAATTTACTACTTAGCTCATTAGTATTATTCACTTTAGGTCTCGCAGCTTGTGGAGGTGAAAGTGAGAATACGAATACAAATGATGCAAGTAAGGAATCAAAAACGGAGATTGGGCCGGATACTGGGTCAGATGTTAATAAAACTGATAAAACGGATGAAAATGGTGATGTTGTTTCATGGCAAAATGAAATCGGTGTTCTAGTATCGAATAATAAACCAGCAAAAGAAAAGTATACTGAGCTTGAAGCTTTTTTGGAAAATTATGAAGTACCAGCAGACGAAGTAGAGCAGTTCAAAGATGATCTAATTTCTGACTATGAATCAAAGCGATATTTAGGCAATGTTGAAGAACATCAATATATGTTATCGATGTTGTTGAAAACTCATATTATTGAACAAAACAATCCAGGAACTCCCCTTGGAGAATTCGCCTCATTAATGCATCAAAACTTAAAGAGTACGTATTTCGGTGAAGAAGATGCTGATAGTGACGCTGTGAAGGCAAATGAATCAAAAATGGATGAAGAGCTGGGTCAAATAACTACAGACGCATAAGGAAGTATGGTTTAGAATCCCCCTTTAACCTGTTTGGCTAAAGGGGTTTTTTAATGATTCAGAGACTTTTTTAATAAAGTTAAAAGGAAGAGCACTTCATGTGCTCTTCCAACTAACGACGATGTTCTACTAGGTCGATTGCTCCTAGAACGATATGTGCCAATCCAAATCCTAAAATTGTATTGGCATATTTCTTACTTGCAGTTGGATTTTTAGTCATTGCAAATCCAGCAGCTGTAACAGCCGTACCTAGTATTGTTGGGATTAAACCTTCACGAACGCTCATAAGATACCCCTCCATCATTGTTAGTTGGCAACAAGCCAATAATAGTATTCGTAAAAAGTTCGAGGGTATGCTTGGAATGAAGCCGATAAGAAGAAATTTTTCATTAAGCTAATCTATTTGGTTACCATTAGGCAACCTTTATTATGCCTTTCTAAACACAAAAAAGATGGAGGATAGTTCTCCTCCACCTAGTTTCATTAATTCTCCAAATCCACTTCAATAACCTTCCAATCAATGGTACTTACTTTCTCCATATCAGTGTGTAAAGTAATTGGACCTTCTGATTTTTCAAATTCGCGTTTAAAAGAAAGTTTATCTAGACTTGTTCTTTCTGGCTCAGTCAATTCAATATAGGGCTCACCATTTTTATTAAGTAACATTAAGAAAGTACTTTGTAAGCTTAGTTGTCCTTCAATATCATAATGAAGAACTGTTTTGTCTTCTAATTGTTCATAGCCAGTGATAATTAGCTTACTACCATTTGAATAATTAATGGTATACGGTAATTCAACTTCAGCTAGTGGAACATTTACATCTAAATAATTAGCAGGATCGCCTAATAGTCCATGATTGTTTGTAATTTCGATCATAAGCCCTTTTGGCGCTTCTTCACGACCTGGAAGCAAAATCGTATCCTTAAAGTTAACCATACCATTTCCTAAGTCATTTATGGCACTACCAGAGCCACCACTAAATCCAAGGGAAGTTCCATTTTCATCAAACACATTGAAGAAGTAATTACCTATATCTGATTTTGGTACAGTACGGTCGATAATGATCTGTGATTGAGCTGGTGTAAACTCTACTCTTTCCACAACAAAGGTTGCCTCTTCCCAAGTAGTTGTTATTAACGGAGCAAAACCTTTTGTCGCCTCAGATGTCGCAGTATTACCTAGTAATAATTCGAAATTCCACGAGCCTTTTATTCCGCTAACCTCATCGACATTAAATGATAACATTGGTTGATCAATTAACGGTTGGGCTAACCCTACACTCATGTCTATTATTCCTGTCGCTACTCCAACTTCTGAATTTTGTTCATAATCCGCCATGTAGTCAAAATGTTGGCCGTTGATTTTCGCTTCAAAGTTTAACGGAACGCCCTCTGCATTCCCAACTGATTGTAAATCAACCTTGTCTGTTTCAATTGTGTATCCAATAACTAGTCGTCCGCCACCGAAATACGCTTCAGTAATTGTTAGTGATACCCCATTGTTTGTTACAGTTTCATTTAGTTGAGTGGCAAGTCCTTTTTCGTCTATAATTTGGATAGAAGAATCCGTAGAACCCCCAAATATTGAACCTATAATTGGTACTTCCTTCAATACTTGCGCCATTGCCGGAGAAACAAAACCTGATCCAATAAGGCCAAAAGTAACAACAGCTGCAGCAATTAATCCTTTACCTACCCACTTTACTTTCTTAGGTTTGATATCCACGACTGGATTTGTTGTACCAGGTAGACTATTTAACACATCATCAATGCCTCTTGAAAAGAAATCTGGTACTTGTTCTTTATCATTTCCCCAAGTTTGAAGTAGTTCATCCACTTTTTTATTCATGAAGCAATCTCCCTTCTACTTTATGTCCTTCCATTAGACTACTAAGCTTTGTTCTCGCTCTGTTTAATCGAGATTTAACAGTTCCAACTGCAATATCTAAAACTGTTCCAATATCCTTAACAGATAAATCCTCATAGTAGTACAAAGTGATGACAGTTCTTAAATCTGTTTCTAAACTATCAATTGCAGTTTGTAAATCAACGAACACTTCAGGCTGTTCAGTTGTCGAAGGCTCTAGGTAACTGTCCATTTTCACAATCTTCGTTTGGACTTTACGGAGTTTATTGCATTCATTAATTAGAATTCGGGTAATCCAGGTTTTAAAGAATTTTGGTTCTCTTACTTGATGAATATTTGTATAGGCAATTAAAATGGTCTCTTGCACAGCGTCTAAGCATTCTGAATCCGATAATAGGATCGATCTTGAAACTTTATATAGGGAAGATTCCATACCTTTGATTAATTGAACAAAGGCTTCTTTATCCCCAAGCTGTGCACGTTTTACTAATACTTCAGCGTTCACGCTTATATCCTCCTTTTGTTTTTAACACTTATTAGAGAAAAAGATAGGTGGTTTGGTTCACAGGAAATTTGAATTTTTTTGTTAGATTGGTTTTTTATGAGAAAGCGTTCATTTACTCTAGATTATTATATTTCCTGTAATTGGCAAGTTTATATTATGTACGCTTAAGATTAGGGCACGAAAAGAAGAGTTGGTCCATCCTTTCATTAGGCGAACCAACTCCTTTATTTCTATGGATTAGAACTCGTCAATTTTACTGCTGCACAGTAGATTCTTCTTCTTGCTTATTTTCGCTCCTTTTATGTTCTATTGAAATAATGGCAACGATGACCAGTACAATCAAAACTATACACGCCAATAAAATGAATTTCTTCCTCATCACACACCTCTTTTATAAATTGTTAGTTTCTCATTCTGTCGATAAAGGATATGCAAGTCATAAGGATTCATTTTGATTAAGTCGTTAACCAACCTTTATTTGAATATATGATTTTGGAAATTAATTAAATGACATATATTGATTTATTTTTTCCATTATCGCTAAGCTAAAATCTAGTTGTCCCATACATGTTGATATATACTGATGGTTGTTTTGTGGTAATCTTGAAAAAGAGTTTCAATTGAACATTTTAATTAAGAAAGGGCGACATACTATGTATTTTATCGATAATAAAGGCATTACAGACCCTCGTGTAAACTTGGCGATTGAGGAATATATATTAAGAAATTTAGATGTAGAAAAAGATTCATACCTCCTGTTTTATATTAATCAACCTTCTATTATTATTGGTAGAAATCAAAATACAATTGAAGAAATTAATACAGATTATGTTGAGGACAATGGAGTAATCGTTGTTCGCCGTTTATCAGGCGGTGGAGCAGTTTACCATGATCTAGGGAATCTGAACTTTAGTTTCATCACAAAAGATGACGGTGAGTCATTCCATAATTATAAAAAATTCACGCAGCCCGTAGTTGATGCACTAGCAAAATTAGGTGTACAAGCTGAGCTTTCTGGCCGTAATGATATATTAGCAGAAGGCCGCAAAGTATCTGGGAATGCCCAGTACTCTACAAAGGGGCGTATGTTTAGCCATGGGACATTAATGTTTGATCTAAATATCGATGCTGTTGTAGATGCGCTGAAGGTAAAACAAGACAAAATCGAATCAAAAGGCATTAAATCAGTACGTTCCCGTGTGACCAATATTAAGCCATTCTTGAAAGAAGACATTACAATCGAACAATTTAAACTGGAAATATTAAAGTCTATTTTCGGCAGCGAAGAAGAGATTAATTATTATGAATTAACGGATGAAGACTGGGAGAAAATCAACGAAATTTCCCGTACTCGTTACCAAACATGGGAATGGAACTACGGAAAATCGCCGCGCTTTAATATTCAAAAAACAGAGCGCTTCCCTTCTGGTGGAATCGATATTCGTCTTGAAGTGAATAAAGGAATCATCGAAGAAATTAAGATTTACGGAGACTTCTTTGGTGTTGGTGAAGTTTCTGAGATTGAGGAATTACTAACTGGCGTACAGTACAGCCGTGAAGCAATCTCTGAAAAATTAGGCGACATCAATATTGCCCATTATTTTGGTGGTATTACAAAAGAAGATTTCTTGAAATTGATTTATTAATGAAGGAAAGAAAATGGTCTAAGTGATTTTTTCGCTTAGACCATTTTTTCCGCTCTTGATTCATCCTAGTTTTGAAGTAATTTGGGGCAAACCTTTCATACCTATTGAATTGGCATAAATGAAACTTGCCAAATACCATCCGCATTTTTAATCATTTGGAAGCCCATAAGTTCTTCATTTATATAAAATTCAATATATCCTGTATGGTCACTAGTTTCGATGAATGTTCCCTCATCGATATTTTTATATATTTCAAAATTACCTCGGTCAGATTCTGGAATCTTGAGATCTTCTTCTTCTGACCACATAATGTATTCTTCACGATCAGTATATAAAGCATATTGCACATTGTATTTTTTTTCGAAGCCAGCAAAAATATATAATTTGGCAATGTTTATTGGGCTTAATCCGGAAAGATGCTCTGTATTGAAGTCCTGTTGAAATTCGGAATACGCTTTTGCTTCTTCCCCTGTTAAATCAAACATGGTTGATTCAGATTCCGTAGCGGGACTATTTTGATTGCTTTCATCTTTCTGTTCATTTAGCCATGAAGTAACTTTTTGTTGCATTTCTTCTTGTAATTCCCCTATATTACCTGGCTGTTCTAATGCTTCTTCTACATATTTTTCTGGGAACATTTTTTTAATCGACTCTACATAGAGACTTCCATCTTGTGCCTCTTCATATTGAATTACTTTGTATTCTCCAGCGACATTTTGTAAGACAACTGTTACTGGTAATGATGCACCTGTTACCTCTTCGTTTCGTGATGCAAGGTTAAAACTATTATAATACGACCACATGTAGACAGTAGTTGCATCCCCTTCTTGCAAGGTACCGTAGACTTTATGCACTTCAAATTGCACATCTGTTTGTTGGGCTTCACTTTGCTGATACCGCCAAACAATATAGTCAGAAATACGCTGATGCATTTCTTCTGTAAGTTGCGTTTCCCCATCATTTAATTGTTCTTGAACGATAGAGCCATTGATTGTTTCTTTTTCATTATCCAATGATTGAAACGCTGGAAACAATAAAAGGGCTAAAACTGCTACTGCTATTAGCGAGATCAAGTATGGTTTAAACTGATGTTTTGAAACAACTGGTTGAGGATTTGGTTTTTGATTTTCTAATTTCGCCCTTTGAACTCCTTTTTGTACAATGTCATCTAAATTTATCGGAATATCTATTTTCTCGATTTCCTTTTTTAGTCGCTCACTCATGAAATTCAACCTCCTCGAGTCTTTTTCGAAGTTTTTGTAACGCCCTATAAAGAATAGATTTTGCAGTACCTAGTGGAATCTCTAATGATTGAGAAATCTCTTTAAAGGTGTAAGTTTGATAGAATCGTAGCAGAACAACACTTTTTTCATCCTCTTGTAAACATTCCATCACATCTTGTAAAGATAAAGAAAGCGGTATGTTTTCATCCACTTCGGCACTCATGTATTCCTCATACTTTGATTTTAGTTGAACCACTTTTTTATTTTTATTGATCGTATTAATGGCACAGTTTATCGTGATTTTCATTAACCATGTTTTGAAGTATTCTGGTTTTTTCAATGTATTAATATTTTTAAATGATTGATAAGCAACTTCTTGCACAACGTCTAAAGCATCCTCTTGATTTTTCATATAAACAAAAGCCATACGATATATGTCTTCCTGGTGTTGTTGAAAAATCTTTAAGAAGGCTTGATCGTCTCCTTGTTGCGCTTTTTTCACTAAACGTATAATTCGATTCACCCTCTTTTGTTTAACTATCTATTAGACAAATGAAATCTTGATTTGGCTGAAAGTTTGGAAAAAATTTTTAATTATTGTTCCTTTAGCTTTATCTTATCATTTCATAACACGAGACGGCGCTAGCTCAAATGTACAATCTTCAGCAAAAGAAATTACAAGAGTTTTATTTCATTCAATTTATAGGTGTTAAAGAGAACAGTAAAGATAATAATAATGTTGGAAATCAAATCAGCAATTGGATTTTTATTATAGGAGGAACTAGCTATGGTAGAACAATTCACAAAACAATATATCAACGGTACCTGGAAGATTGGATCGAGTAGTAAAACAATTGATAATTATAATCCATACACTGGAGAAAAAATCTTTACAATTCAATCTGCTAATAAAGAGGATTTAGATGAAGCTTTTCAAGCAGCTAGTGAAGCGCAGCCAAAATGGGCAAACATGACAGTGGCTGAAAAACAGGGATATTTCCAAAAACTAATCGATGTCATGTTAGCGGAAAAAGATACGATTATTGATTGGTTAAACAAAGAATCCGGTGGAGCTTATTTAAAATCGATGATTGAATTTGATTCTGCTTTAGGGATTGTGAAGGAATCGATGTCTTTCCCAACGCGCATACATGGAACAATCCTCCCTTCTATTTTTCCGAATAAAGAAAATCGAATTTATCGTATCCCAAAAGGTGTCATTGGAGTTATTGGACCTTGGAACTTCCCTTTCCATTTAACTATGCGTTCAGTGGCACCGGCTCTGGCAACAGGAAACAGCGTAGTGATTAAACCCGCTTCCGATACACCGGTCACATCTGGATTAATTTTTGGCATGCTCTTTGAAAAGGCAGGTTTTCCAAAAGGTCTTGTGAATGTATTGGTTGGACGAGGTTCTGAAATTGGGGATGAATTCGTAGTTCACCCTATTCCTAAACTCATTTCATTCACAGGTTCTACAGAAGTTGGAAGACGTATTGGCGAAAATGCTGGGCGAAATTTGAAGGATGTAGCCCTTGAACTAGGTGGAAATAATGTAATGCTGGTACTGAAGGACGCCAATGTCGAACGTGCAGCAAAAGCAGCAGTCTTCGGTAAATTCCTTCACCAAGGTCAAATTTGTATGGCATTAAATCGAATCGTAGTAGATAAGGAAATTCACGATGAATTTGTCCAAACCTTTGTTGGTTTAGTCAGTCAATTAAAATACGGGGATCCTTATGACAAGGATGTATTTGTTGGACCAGTCATTAATAAAGAACAAGTCGACAGAATAATGAAGGATGTAAATGAAAGTATTGCTCAAGGTGCAAAGCTCATTCACGGAGGAAAGGTTGATGGCTGTTTAATGCAACCTACTGTATTAGTCGATGTTACAAATGATATGCCAATTGCTCGAAATGAAATTTTTGGGCCAGTTGCCGTAATTATTAAGGCGGAAGATGAAGCTATGGCGATGGACATCGCGAATGATTCACCATACGGCTTAAGTGGCTCCATCTTTACAGAGGACCGTCATCATGGAGTTGAACTGGCGATGAAAATTGAAACGGGCATGATTCATATTAACGATCAACCTGTAAATGATGAAGCACACGTTCCATTCGGAGGCGAGAAAGATTCGGGTGTTGGTCGCTTTAATGGGGAATGGGCAATCGAAAAGTTTACGACAGTTAAATGGATTGGTGTACAAAGTGGGTATCGCGAGTATCCGATTTTTTGATGAATTGGATTGGGCTGCTCCCCTGATTAGTTGGGGAGCAGTTTATTTTTTGATTATATCTGGGGGCAGTCTATTATCTGAATTTGTTTGTCTATTATTTCGCCGTTTGTGGCTATTATATTGGCGAGATTGTCTATTATCTTGCAGAATGTGTCTATTAAATTCTGGCTGTCTATTATCTTGCTTAATGTGTCCATTATCTTTACGAATCTGTCTATTATCCTACCAAATCTGTCTATTATCACCCAGGATAATCTGTGATCACTGGGCAATCATGGATTGTCTAATCTTCTTTTTGGGTAACTTAAATATGAAAGGAGCGATCTCATGCCAAGAAAATTAATCAATGCCATCAAAGAGCACTCTCTTCCACTAAACGATCAAAGTCTAAACAAAATAGTAGAGGCAATTGGGGATGCTCGTATTGTAATGATTGGTGAAGCATCCCATGGTACATCGGAGTTTTACACAATCCGCGCTGAACTTTCTAAAAGACTAATCAATGAAAAAGGGTTTAATATCATTGCTGTAGAGGGAGATTGGCCTTCTGTTCAAGCAGTGAATCGCTACGTCAAAGGCTATGAAGAAACTCAGGAATCAGCAAAAGATGTATTAACCAATTCCTTCAATCGATGGCCAACATGGATGTGGGCAAATGAAGAAGTTGAACAATTTACAGAGTGGCTTAAGGACAAAAATAAAGCATTGGACAATAAAGTCGGTTTCTATGGAATAGACCTCTACAGCCTATTTGAATCAATAGATGAAGTGTTGAATTTCTTATCAGAAAATCCAAAATATCAGGTCGACTTAGAACATGCAAGAAAAGCATTCACATGCTTCGAGCCCTATAATCGAATGCCAGAACACTATGCCATTTCCACAGCTCATTTTTCAGATCAATGTATCAGTGAAGTTTCTAGTCTGTTGACTTCCCTTCGCAAAAATGAAGAACGATACTCCGACAAATATGAAGAGGATTTAAACGTCATCATGAATGCACTTGTTGCGAAAAATGCGGAAGCCTACTATCGAGAAATGATGCAAGATGCGAAATCCTGGAATACACGTGATTATCATATGGTGGAAGCTATCAATGAACTTTTAAATTACCATGGTGAGAAAGCAAAGATTATTATTTGGGAACATAACACACATATTGGAGATGCTTCTGAAACAGATATGAAAGATGAGCAAATGATTAATGTGGGCCAAGTGATCAGAGAGCAGTATGGGAAGGACAATACTTTTGCTGTTGGATTTGGCACGTATCAAGGGACAGTCATTGCTGCTGATCGCTGGGGCGATCCTTTACAAGTAATCGATGTGCCACCTTCAAAACTTACTACGTGGGAAGGCCAACTCCATGCCGCAAGTCCTGAAGATAAAATCCTACTATTTAACAATGAGAATAGAGAGCTATTTAGTGATTGGATTGGACATCGTGCTATTGGTGTCGTGTACCAACCTGAATACGAAGCATACGGGAATTATGTACCATCAAGAGTTGGCCACCGATATGATGCATTCATTTATATCAATCAGTCCAACGCATTAAAACCATTAAAAGAGTAAAGAGGCTGGGACATAGTAAATTTTCAAAGGTAAATGATTACGTCAGGTGGAGACTAGTCAAAATTGCAAGATGTGAATTCGATTCCTGCAGGAGACACAGGTATACTGGTTTGGGCTCGAGGGGTAAGTTTGATGCTGCATTCAACATTCTACCTTTTAGCTTCGGGTGTGAAGGCTGAATAGGTGAAAAATAAGAGTAAAAATTACCGTTATAATCTGTAATCTAGGTAGTTAGCTTAAAATAAGAGTAAAAACTACTGTTAATTGCTCAAAATCAGATGAAAAGCATTGATTTTCATCTGATAAGCGTAAAAATTACTGTTATTCCCAATGAATTTGGCATATTTCTTATAATAAGGTCAAAATTTACTGTTATTTCCCAGCAAAGTAAAATCAAAATCAAGAACTTGATGACATTTGGCTGAGGGTCGCCAGCTATCAACAGAGCCTTCGAC
>DATMFE010000373.1:0-2562 GCA_035556295.1 Ureibacillus sp. | reverse complement strand
CTCTCCATAAAATGGTGAATTTGAGTTAAGCTCAAAATTCATACTGGCATCAAAATTGATGTCAAAAATTGTGTTTCTATTATAGAAACGTTTAATTCATTAACGTTTTGTTGTTCAGTTTTCAAGGTTCATTTCGCTGTCGTATGCGACAGGAATTTTATTATATCAGAATATCAATCTTGTTGTCAACTACTTTTTAAAATCATTTATTTTAACGATTTAGAAGTTCGTGCGACAAGTATTAATTATATCAGAATAATAATTGCTGTCAACTCTTTTTTCTAATCAATCATTTAAGTTTATATCTCTTTGCGACAGCTAGATAATAATATCAATTATCTATATCCATGTCAACAGAAATTAAAAACTAATTTAAGAGGTCTGTTATAGACTTTCTACATTTTTATATTATAAACCAAAAATAAAACTCACAAAGTAGATACTTCCACTTTATGAGTTTCTCCATTTACTATTCAATTGTACCAGGTACAAAGCTTTCTGAGATTTGCGTTGTAATCGAGCCATAGATATCTTGTTTATCGGCTGGGTATGTAATCCAAAGTACATTCGCACTGTTATCACCAAAGAAAAACTTCTTATAGTTAATAACCCCGTTTTCATTGTATGAAATGACGTACCAATTATCTGCTAATCGTTGATAACTGATTTCTGCGTTAGTATTATTCAGGTCGTCCTCAAAATAATCTGAAATGGTTTCATTCTCCCGCCAAGTATTTGTCATATGACCGTATGCTAAAATCTCCAATTCATGATTACGCAATGTCACACCATCACCATTGGTAGGCGGTGGATCCATTGTTAAGCCTTTTGGAAATTCAAAACTAAACCCATATCGTTCATTGTGATAATTCTGATATGGTGTTTCTTCATTCTTTGTACTTATTGAAGTGTTTGTATTAGTAGAAGTGTTGCCTTTTTGCTTAGAATGTTCTTTTGCATTAGTTAAAGCAGTAGTTACCCGATGATTTAATTCTGTTAATTCTTTTTTATAAGATGTTAAAACTTTATTGGCATCTGCCGATTCTTGTAAAATTCTTAATTCTACCTGTGCCGACTCATAGCTTCCATCTGCTATCAAATCTTTGACGAGTTGTAGTTGGTTTTCATAAGAAGTGATTAACTCTTTTTCAGCTAAAATTTGTTCCTTCCGTTTTTCAGCTTCATCCTGAACTGCTTGCAAACCATTTTTACTATCAATCACTGACTGAAGTTCATCTAAGGCACTTTCGTAATTTTGTTGTTCATAAGCTTCACTCGCCTCTTGCATTTGCTGAGCAAGCTTTAGGTAAACTTCAGCCTTTTCATCATTCACTTTTTCTTTTAACGCTAATTCAAAATATATGGCCGACTGGTAATAATCTTTATCTCCCAAACTTTCAATTCCCTTATCCATTGCTTCCTGGTATTCGTTATTTGAACAAGCCGATAAAATGAATAATGCAAACACTACAGATACCATTAATAACGTTATCTTTCTCATATTTTCCCCTTTCTATTATTCAACTTTTATATTAACCATTGTAAAGGAAGTCTTATAGTAAAATCGTAAGTTGGTATTTATTAATGAAATATCTCTAATTTGATAAAATTATTGCATTTGTTAAATACGGAGCTAGTTAATTTACTCTATCTTACAATTGGTTATATAGATGCAGTTTAAAAATACGAACATACGTGCTATAATTTACATGTAATAGTATGGTTACTCTAGGGTTTGGCTCAATCCTCACTGTAAAAGGGGGTGGGGCCATGACAGTACATGAAGCATTAATGTTTGCGGTAGGGTTTGCAGCGTTGATTGTTTCACTACTTTCGTCAATAAATAAAAAATAACCCATCCTTGAGTTAGAGGCTCAGATGGGTCATATACCTTCAGTTGCCAACCCCTTGAAGGGACCGACTATTATGTAGCTACTTGGTGTTGGCGCATCAAGTAGCCTTTTTTAATTTACGCTTTATCTTCTTTTATTATACAAAAATGTTAGGTATTCAACAAGGATGTTCCTATTTCACTTTTCCAGCTTGCCTATCAAAGATGTTGTGCATTTACAATCACTTTCACTACCTAAACCTCTTATCCATCGCCCTTGCAACAAACACCGAAAATTCCGTACGAGTTAATGTGTTCTTAGGTCCAAATGATCCGTCCGGATAGCCTGTTGTGATTTGGTTTGCCGCTAATTTATTGATATAGGGATAAGCGGAGTCATTCTTCGCGACATCCGTAAATTGTTGATTTGTCTCCCCTTTTAATTGATATGCATTGACTAGCAATCGTGCCATTTCTTCACGCTTCAACGGTGTTCCCGGTTGAAAATAGGTATCCTTCGAGTAAATTCCCTCATCTACAAGAGCAGCGATTTCTTTATATGCCCAATGGGTTTTCGGTAAATCCTTAAATCCAGGGTCTGGTCGGTTGCTCACATTGAGCTTCAACGACCGCGCTAACATGGCTGCACCTTCTGCACGGGTTACAGGTGAAAGCGGACTAAAATTTCCATTTCCTATTCCATTTATAATGTTTAAGTCCACAAGGTATTG
>DATMFE010000372.1:0-3428 GCA_035556295.1 Ureibacillus sp. | reverse complement strand
TTTATAAATTATAAATATAGGAAGGCTTTTCGAGTGAAAAAAAGGAGGTTATAATAGATGACCCAAACTACTATTCCCAGAGCTGCTGTGCGTGGTACAGCAGTTGGAGCTATCTTTATGGCATTTTTCGGGACCCTTTGGGCAGGAATTGGAATTAGAGGCATGCAGGGGTGGGAATTTCTTGTACTTATTATCCTGTCTCTCTGATTGGAGCCCTATTATTTATCGGTGCAATTGCATTATAAAGAAGTCTAGTCAATTATCTAACGAAGTAATCAAAAAGAATAGGGAGCAGTGGAGAAAAAAGAGTATATGGTTCGGTATTATTTTTAGTTTAGAAGGTCTTTTGATTGCTATGGCTTCTTATATTTGTGCATCTACTAATCACTTAGATTTGTTTGTGCCTATTATGGCCCTTATTGTCGGTGCTCATTTTTTTCCTCTGGCATCGCTATTTCAAGTACCAATTTATTATATTACAGGGATACTCCTGTGCTTACTAGCAACGCTTGTCATGTTAACTTTTCCTGTAAAAACAATAATAAGCAATCATCACATTATGACCTGGTGGGTATCTGTAGGTTTTGGCTCAGCTTTAATATTATGGGGAACTGGGGTAATAGTTTGCCTTAGAGGATTTAAGCTGCTCAGTATAGCCCAGAATGGGGCCGAGAATGATAAGTTATCTACCCGATTATAATGTACTTTTTGCTATTGATAATTGGCACTATGTATCCATCTTTATAAAGTAGAATGAACATTTTATTAAGTTGGCTTTTTTAAATGTATTATTTGTGATAGTGTACATTATCACAAATAATACAAATCTTTTTTTATAAAGACGAGCATATGTATAAAAAGCTGCATACTCCGGAAAAAGGGTCCTTGGCAGAACCGTTTCTGCAACAAGTGCTCTTTTTGGTGTGTTTCAGAAGCGTGTTTATGTAACAGAACACTTTATATCATCTACAATATAAAAAGAAAGACCACTTGGCCTATTTAATGGTTCTTCTTTTGCAGTTATTCCACCAGTTTGCAATGAATGACTCTTTACTTAGCTCTAACAATAAAAGCATAAAATTAGTTATAATTATAGAGAGAATTAAGGAGAATGTATACTATATACTGAACTTACATAATGTCGGGTTACATAAATAAAGGAGGTCACAGAGGGCCATTCAGTGACCTCCTTTATTTACGCTTTTTGTTTACGTTGTTTGACAAAATGAATATTCCAGTAAATTAAAATCGCAATAATGATATACTGTACAATAGGAGAAATGACTAAAGCTTTAGAGATAGGGAACTCATACACAATGACAACTTTCACCAACGCTTCTATTATCAGTCCGATACCCCAAACAGCTGCCATTATTCGTATAAAGTGACGGAATGATACCTCTTCCTCCCACCGTTTTGTAATCACAGATTTTTTTGAAGTAAACCTCATCGCGAAATAATAGATCATTGGTTTTGGTGCTAATAAAGAAAATAAGAAGACAAGTCCCATTATACCTGTCACATACGATTCTCTTAACAGAATAAAACGTTCATCTCCTCCAATCCACGCTGCCACTATGCTAAGAACAATTCCTAAAAAAATAAAAGAAGAGAACATATCCAACTTTTTATCCTTTATGAGATGATAAAGTGTATCCACTAATGGTACACAAGCTGCTAAAGATAGTGCAATAATACTTGTCATATGCGTTTTTAAAACAGTATAGATTAAATAGAGTAAAATAATATTGAAGAGGACACTTACAATTATTTCAACTTTTCTTCTTTTCATTCTCTACATCCTCCTTTCATTCTTTCAATATGGTTTATTGAACCTTCCACAACTTTCGCAAGAGCTAGGAGTAAAAGGAACATGTAAAAATATATTCGACATAGAAGAAGTTTACTTCTTTATAGAACAATAAGATTTCTAGAGTGCTGAAATTCGCATTGAGTAACCAAGTTATCGATAAAACAAAAGTTCATTTCCTCAGAGAGCGTTTCTCTGAGGAAATGAACTTTTATTTTACATATAACGGATCAATCAATACAAATTTCAGTGCTTTAGAAACTTTTATTTTCTTGCAATATTCCCAAAACATATTCTTATTATCGTCATCATATCTCTAATTACTAATTAGGAATTTATTATTTTTCTGTCTCCATAAATGGTGTTAAATTATATAGCTACGACATTAATGGCACAGTAAATAAGAAATTTATGAATTTGTCTGATGATGAAAAGTTAAATGTTATATTGGAGATTTTCGATAAAACATCTCAGGTAACGAATTCACATAGCCTTATTGAATGTGGGAAAAATCAATATTGTACAATAAATGAAATTAAACTATCTTATCATTTCCTTATTTTTGTTTAACATTGGATGAATAGAGTAAATTTTCTAATGATCATCTAAAAATGAGGCGGAGATAGAATGAAAAAAGCGAAACAAGCTGCTGTGGCTTCTGCATTAGGGTTAGCTGTGTTAGCGACACCCCTAACTCTACCGTCTTTAGGAGATGATACTGGTTCTGCACAAGCAGCAGAGGTTGGAGGAGAAGTCACCGTTGATCCTGTAGCGATTGGACAGGCTATTGATGACGCAAAAAAATCAGCTGATAACCGAAGTGGATTCGTCAAGGGAGCGATGGAAAAAGCATTCTTTGAATCGGGTCAGCAATATAATGTAATGGTGATGAATTTGAGTCAAGGTTATAATTCAGATCAATTACAAGGTGTACAATACTTTGATACCGTAGATTACGATGGTATCACGTATGGAGTCTGGATATTTGAAGAAGGAACATTTATTAATGAAGGTGATGGAGGCTATGATAACTGGGCCTTTAGAGGATGGTTTGAACGCACAGGAGATGACGAGAAAACCGTCAATTTTCATAGACCTTAATTTAATATAAAGATGAAGATAGTAAAAGAATCTATTAGAGCAAATAATAAGAAGAGCCTTCACCTTGATGGTAAAGGCTCTTCTTGTTAAATAAGTTTTTACCATGTAATATCACAAACATGATTGTTTTTGTGACGGGTGCCTGGGGCTGTAGAAGTCACTACTATACGAGTAATAATTGCATTGAATGGTATCTATACTATTTTTACAAATACTAAATAGATGATAGTATAAAGAATCATAAGCTAAATCTAATATAGAAGAGGTGATGAAAATCATAACAAAAGGTGTAACTCAATCTACGCTCGCAAAAGAATTCGTTGCTTTACCTACGCCCTGTAATGATGTTGTCTACTATCCTGCTAAGTTGGCTGACTTAGCAACTGAAGAAAGATACACAGTTTTCCAAACTCTTAGTCAAAAAAGTGGCCTAGCTTATCTCGCTGTTACCCAGCCTGGTACAGCTAAGATTGTACTAGCAGGATCTAAAGATTTCATAAATGAAGTATATCAAGCC
>DATMFE010000371.1:0-4001 GCA_035556295.1 Ureibacillus sp. | reverse complement strand
TATACAGCATGATCATATCAAATGGAATGCCGAACAGCACGAAGATTGTGTTGTGTAGCAGAAGTGATGCGATTGCGACAATTTGCGCCCACGTTTTGATTTTTCCTAAGTTACTTGCAGCAACTACTTCGCCACCTTCTGCAGCAAGAATTGCGCGCAAGCCTGTTACTGCAAATTCACGGCTTATGATAACAATGATAATCCAGCTTGGTGCATACCCAAGCTCAACTAACACGATAAATGCTGCAGACACCAATAATTTATCCGCTAATGGGTCTAGGAATTTTCCTAGGTTAGTGACTAGGTTGAACTTTCTTGCCAAGTGGCCGTCGATCCAGTCTGTACAAGAGGCAATTATAAAAATTAATCCTCCAACTAAGTGTTCCACGGGCATTTCAGCACCAAATAGCGTCGTGTTGCCCCAGCCAAAATCGATAATCATAATTAGGACAAAGATGGGGATTAAGATAATCCGTGAAACCGTAATTTTATTTGGTAAATTCATTCTAAAAAACACCTTTCTATGTAAAGAAAAGGGCTGTCCAGAAAGCATTTTTCTGCACAGCCTTTCTTCTAACTTCCTACTCAACGAGTTGTAGTGACTTCCTGCAGGTGAATATATTCGTACTTTCAGCAAGACACAGTTTATTTAAGTTTATTTTATACTTTAGATTTATTTTTAAACAAAGTATTTTGATGGAGTCGATTTTCATTTGTCCATTATTAATTGTTATTGGACAACTCAGCCCTATTCCCAGAGCGAATTGTCCAATAAGCACATCTTCCCTACTCAGCAGTTACTGCCTCACCAAACTCAATCACAATGTTTTGTGTGCTTTTACCGCGGTCTTGTGGGTTTTGAGCATAGGCAAGTTCTTCGTCATTGATGAAGATTTTTGCATTTCGTGCATCGCCAAGGCGGATACGTGCATAGCTGTTGGCTGTTGCATCAAATTCTACTACCTCGCCAGCATTATATACGCGGTCAGAAATTTGTTCACTTCCATTGCCATCGCGAATTCCAACCCAAGTTGGGCCTGCAATTTCAATGCGTAACTTCATCGTTTCGCTGCCTGTAAGTTTGTAATTTGTCGTAACTCCATCTGACTGAACTTCACCTGGAGAAATAGCTTGTTTTACTTCAGGCTCTTCTACTACAGGTTCTTCAGGTTCATTTGTTGTACCTTCAGTCGCGTCAGCATCAGTGCCTTCTTCTCCATTTTTCTCTTCTGTTGGAGTTGGTTGTTTTTGATCGTATTCAAATTGCGTTTGATCATCTTCTACTTCGTCACCTGGTGAGTTTTGCACCTTTTGGGAGTATAGGAACCAGATTACCGCAATAATAACAATAATAAATAAGGCCACGATGAATTTCGGCGCTGTTTCCATCATTCGTCCAGAAGTTCTCGCCGTTCTACGGGATGGGGTATACGGTACGGATTGTGTTACTTCGGTTGGTCGAGAATTCGGAACTTCACTTTTGTATTGTTCTAAAAGTTCATCTGAATTTAATCCTACTGCTTCTGCATATTGCTTAATAAATGCACGCACATAAAAAGTGCCAGGCATAATCGCATAATTGCCTTCTTCAATCCCTACTAAATAACGTTTTTGAATTTTTGTAATTTCTTGTAAATCATCTAAGCTGTATCCTTTAGATAGTCTCGCTTCTTTCAGTCGAGTACCGAGCTCCGTCACTTTTTACACCTACTTTTTTAAAAATTAAATCCTCCAAAATGGTCAGACTGGGACATAAATTGATTTTTCTCAAGAATGTCGTAAGTAATTACTTCGTTCGGTTCATGTCTTAATTCAATAATATAATCAAAATCTTCAAGCTTATATTGTGAAGATTGGATGAATACATCTGGATGTTCGATAACTTTAATGGCTGGCAAATTCATAATTTCACGAACTAGCCTTAAGTGGCCTTCATCATTACTTCTTCTAGTAACTGCACCATCTAGTATAAAAATATTATTTGTATTAAATTCATCACCGATTAGTTTATTACGTAGTGTTTGCTTAATCATCGTGGATGACAAGAAAATCCATTTTTTGTTGGCACAAACACTTGCTGCGACAATCGATTCTGTTTTTCCTACCCGTGGCATACCTCGGATTCCAATCAGTCTGTGACCATCCTTTTTAAATAGTTCAGCCATGAAATCGACTAAAATCCCTAGTTCTGTACGAATAAAGCGGAAGGTATTTTTTTCATCTACATCCCTTGGAATATAGTGACCGTGTCTTACTGCCAAACGATCACGAATTTTAGGCTCACGGAATTTTGTTACATTAATGTTTTCCATCGTAGACACAATGGAAATAAATCGTTCGATAGATTCTTCAGTTTCCGCATTTAATAGCATTCCACGACGAGATTCATCGACCCCATTAATGGAAACAATGTTGACTCTAAGCATTCCAAGAAGCGATGCGATATCACCTAATAATCCCGGACGATTGACCTGGATCTCATATTCAAAATACCATTCACTCATACAAAATCGTCCCCTTACTATTGAAACGAATAATTAATTTAATAGTTTCATCATAGCGGATTTTCTATGTATTGAAAAGTTACAAAACCACATTATTCTGCTAAATTAAGAAATTAAAATTTTCAAATAAAAGAATCATACAGTTTAAGTGAAAATATGAATGAAAATAGAGAATTTGGACTAGATTTTGTTCCTTCATTTTGCGGAATTTCTTGCGATTGAAAGTTGTCTCTATTTCTTATGGGCGAACAATCTTAAAGTTGAGCGATCAATAATTTTTATTCCCCTTAATGGCCAGCCTTCATATAGGTAAAAGAAAAGGAGGACGAGCCTCCTTTTACTAATTAAAACATATGAGGCCTCACGTAAAGTGAGTAAGGTAAGAATAATAGTTGTGGCGGCTGCCGCTAAATTTAGTGGGTATCATAAACTCACCCCATCAAACATACAGCTTCAATCCTTATATCGAATACGAATTAAAGAAGCATGATTGAAGTTATTGTACGCGTTTGCTGTTTACGAGTTTAATGATACAGTTTGCCATTGCATGTTTTTCATCATTTGTAGCGACTCCCCACAAATCAGAAAGTACGCGTTCTTGTTCGTTTTTTGGATCAACATTTTTTTGTAGGTAGTCACCGATTTGAACTGCAGTTGCTTCAATCACTTTTCTAGACATACCAGTATCTTCAGCATGATCTACTTGATTCCCTAAAAATGATGTCCAACGATCCCAGTTTTCTAATAAACCCATTTTTCACTCCTCCTTTTCGAAATTAGTATGAACAGAATTGGAGTTTATATGTACCAACACTATATTGATTCATATGAGAATTTATTTTTTTGAGTACTGGGAATTTGAGAATGAATTTTGGCAAATATCTCCGCAATTTTGGCTAATAACGATTTTTAGTTAATAATTGATTGCTTTTAGAATTTTGACTAATAATTGATCAACTTTGGCTAATAATCACTGTCCAAATTTTTGCAATCTGTATCTTGGCTAATATCTATTCGATTTTTGGCTAATAATCGTCGCTCAATACTTGAAAACTGCTTCCTTGCAATTATCTCCTCGATTATGGCGATTATGTTTCATTTTATGGAGATAAAATTCCGATTGCTGGCAATTAATTTTCTCTTATTGGAGATTAAATTCCAATCACCGGTGATTATTTCCTAAATTTCGCCGAATCAATTCATCAACCACAACTAAATATACCATCCACCATTCACTCGAATGATTTGCCCTGTGACGTAGTCGGCTTGGCCGCTTAGGTAAAAGGCGACCATATTCGCTACATCCCGCGCTTCACCGGCACGTGCCAAAGGAATTTCGTCAAACAGCTGCATTCTTTCTTCATCGGATAAATGTTGATTCATCTCTGTGTCGATAAACCCTGGTGCGATTGCATTCACGCGAATCCGGTTGTAGGCTACTTCCTTCGCATAGGACTTAACAAAGGCATGCTGTGCACCTTTTACCGCGGAATACAC
>DATMFE010000370.1:0-5931 GCA_035556295.1 Ureibacillus sp. | reverse complement strand
TATATTCATTTGACCTTTTTGTGAGTAAATGGCTCCGAAGGTAGGACTCGAACCTACGACCAATCGGTTAACAGCCGATTGCTCTACCACTGAGCTACTTCGGAACAATAAAAGTGACCTAATTGAAACTCCAGCTGCTTTTCATTTTGGTCACAGAAATTATATTTGCCAGGGTGATTCTAATTTAAACATGAAAAATGAAAAATATTAAGTCAATTTTTAGTAGTATTTTTTAGGTCAAACCGTCCGATTTCCTTATTTTTCATGGCTACTACTAACGTTGCATCCATTGCAGCACTCTTCAATTTCTCTGCTTGTTCGAAAGTGGGAACTTTAATTTCCGCGTTTTCCGATATCTCCATTAGAACGAAATCAATCGTAAAGT
This sequence comes from Ureibacillus sp., assembly GCA_035556295.1. Taxonomy (GTDB): domain Bacteria; phylum Bacillota; class Bacilli; order Bacillales_A; family Planococcaceae; genus Ureibacillus. Next base: position 5,546 of record DATMFE010000370.1, on the reverse strand, counting down.
CGCTATGCTGATGTGGTACAAGTATTGGTACAATCGTTTCTCCTGAACCAAACTTTCTTCCTCCATCTTCAAAAACATTCACGCCGAATATTTCATTAGAAAGTGCTATTAACTTTTCACTAGGTTCTAACGTTACTTTTAATCCCTCTTCGGAGTTAGAATCCATTAATTTACCTAATCCACCAACCATGTTTTGACCAGTATTCTCTAACCTAAAATTATAACTCATGATATATGGCAGTTTGGCTACTTCGCCATTTGAAAAAAAGCCCACATAGGAAACCTCTTTAATTTCAACAGTTGATTTAACGAGTTCCAAAGTTGGTTTACTTGAACATGCAGACAAAAGTAAAAGAATAATCACTAAATATACATTAACTCTCAACTACATCCCCTTATTAAGAAGTGTTATTTATTCATATGCTTATCCAACTTAAGACATATCAACCTTCTGATTGAGTTTGGGAATGAGATTTATTCACCAGGTTGATAGGCTCTTCCCCGTTTAACGCACGGAGTAGATTATCAGCTGCAAGATTAGCCATTTTAAAGCGTGTAGAGATACTTGCACTGCCAATGTGCGGTAAAGTTACAACATTTGGTAAGGTTAATAAAGGGTGGTCTGTTGGTACAGGCTCTTGTTCAAAGACATCTAATCCAGCTCCCCAGATCTCGCCATTCACAAGCGCTTCGTATAAATCGGATTCGTTCACAATTCCACCTCTTGCCATGTTAATGAGGATTGCATTTTCCTTCATCATTTTAAAATGTTCGTAAGTAATTAAATTTTTCGTTTCTGCCGAATATGGAGTCATCACAACTATGAAATCTGATTCTCTAAGTAGTTGTGCTAAAGTTACATAGGTTGCTCCCAACTCTTGTTCTACATCTAACTTCCTGCTCCTGTTATGATATAAAAGATTCATGTTAAATCCTTTTGTTCTTCTTGCAACGGCTTCACCAATTCTGCCCATTCCGATAATTCCAATCGTTGCTCCATATATATCTTGTCCAGTTAATAGATTGGGTGACCACGTTTGCCATTCGCCCTTTCTTAAAAAGTCAGAAGCTTCCACTAATCTGCGGGCAGTTGCCATTAAAAGAGCAAAGGTTAAATCAGCAGTTGTCTCTGTTAGGACATCTGGAGTATTTGTGACCATAATCCCTTTCTTTGAAGCAGCATCAATATCAATGTTGTTATACCCGACTGCCATATTACTAATGACCTTTAACTTAGATGCTTTCTCTAACAATTCCGAGTTAATCGATTCTGTCAATAAACAAAATAACCCGTCAACATCGGAAATTTTACTTTCTAACAATTCACGTGGGATTGGTGTATCTTCATTATCCCAAACAAATACATCGCAATCATTGCGGATTTTTTCTAAGATTGGTTCAGGGATTTTTCTTGTGACTAATACTTTTAGTTTCATTTATGTCACACCTTTCATTGGTTTCATTAATACATGTTTTTATTTTATCTTCTGGAACTCCATTTTTTTAAACGATCTCTTTTAATATTTAATAAGTTCGCTATTCAATAAATTCATTAGAAATTCTCGATCCTCCGGGAATGATAATGCTAAAGTTTTCAAATCATCTATTGATTGCCATGCAATATCATAAATTAGTTGATCAGGATCTTGAATACTCTTGCTACCTCCAACCACTTTCACTAGAAAATAATGAACTTCAACAAATTCATTTTGCTTCACGAACAATTTATCTATAATTTCAACAATGTAACCTGTTTCTTCTTCTACTTCTCTAATGCAACATTCTTCAAAGGTTTCCCCTGATTCTTTGCCTCCAGATGGGGTTGCCCAAAGCTTCTTTTCTTCAGGTGTTCCTTGCAATACCATCAATAATTCTCCATGTTCATTTATACAAATTGCCGATGAACCGAACCACTTATCCATGCATGATCCCCCCCTAACCATAAACATAAGTAAAATAAAAATATGCAAGAATAAATGAATTACTTGCATATTTCCTAGATAAGTATATTTATTCTTCTATTTTTAACAGCACTTTTCCTTTATGTTTTCGGCTTTCAATTAATTGATGGGCTAGTACTACTTCACTTAAATGAAATACCTGTGCAATCGGCACATTTAGTTTGCCAGCTGCAAAGAATTCAATTACTTTTTCGCCAATTGGTGCAAGTAACTCTGGATGTAAGTCTCTTGTTGTATTTAAACTAAATCCTTTAATATTTCGGCAACTGCTATGAAGGTCACTCGTTTTAACTGTTCCTGCTTTTCCACTACTATTTCCAAATTGAACGAGCGTACCATAATAGGCTAGGCAATCAAAGCTTTTCGTTGTCACTTCACCAGCAACAGAATCAAAGATGACATTTGCCCCAACTTGATTTGTTTCCTCTAGAACAACTTCTGTAAAGGTATCATAGGTACACACGACATCTGCGCCTAACTCTTTAAGATAAGAAGCCTTCTCTAAATTCCCTACAGTGGTGATAATTTTTTGCACACCCATTAATTTTGCAAGCTGTATCATCATTGCCCCAATTCCACCAGCTGCGCTATGAATGACAATTGTATCAGTTGGTTTTACTTGCCCTATTTTTTCAAGAAGTATATAGGATGTAAATGTAACCGTAGGCATTGCAGCAGCCTGTTCAATCGATAAGCTATCAGGAATTTTAAATACTAACTTTTCATTCGCAACCACGTATTCTGCGTAAGATCCGTTTTTCGGAAAAGCAATGACTCGATCCCCTACCTCAAATGGCGAATTTGCAGAAACCTCTTGCACCACTCCTGCAACATCCAAACCTAGCATCATAGGAAACTTGCCTTCCCCTTTACTTCCTACTCGCTTTTTAATGTCTGCGTAATTAACACTTGTATATACTGCCTTAATCAGCACTTCCCCTTCATGAATCGATGGGTATTCAACATCTGTGAAGTGGAGCACACTTGCTTCACCAAACTCGTTTTGTATTACTGCCTTCATAATTACTACACCCCTTTCAATACTCTATATTTACTTTATCACTTGTTTAATCATAAAGTAATTTGATTAATGTTAATTAATGGCATAATGAAAACTTATCAAATTGAACCTATAAAAAACTATTAGATAAATTAGAAAAATATCCTTCTATAATCCTCGATTTATTAACTTTGCTAAAGAAAAAAGCACTCGTTGCTATTTAGCTACGAATGCTCGTATTATTACCCCATGTAAATTTTCAAGGAGCCATTTTATTTTATTTTTTTTAGAAGTTCAGCGATTTCTCGTTCACCAGATTGTACGGCGACCATATACGCATCCAAATTATCAGAATCAACTATATTAGGATCAGCCCCTAAATCAAGAAGACATCTTACAGTTTCTAAATCAGAACTGTAAATGGTATAATGTAATGCAGTCATACCACCGTATTCTTCTTGGTAATTAGGATCTGCGCCTAATTTGATTAGTAATTTTACCATCTCTGGTTCTGCATTTTCAGCTGCAGTCATTAATGCGGTCATGCCGTAGCTACTTTCATAATTCGGATTAGCATCAGTGTTAAGCAGTAATTCTACCATTTCAAGGTTCCCACTCATCACTGCCCAATCAATACTTGTTTTACCATAATAGTCTTCCTGATATAGATCTTCGCCATCTTCAATCATCTGTGTAACCTGTTTTAGCTCACCATTTGCTACTGCTTTGATAAAAGGAGAAATTTCTACTTCTTCATAAGCTTCATCTTCATAATCGTATTCATAGTCGTCGTATCCATATTCATCAATTGGTAAGAAATACAAGATGTAAAATAAACAAGACAGAATCGCTATCTGAACGGCTACAAACAAAGCAATACCCATGGCAGCTCGCTTTTTACTTTTGGGTACTAGTGTTGCATGACCAAACAGGCGATCAATTTCATTCATTCGTTTTGGTAACGATGGATGAGTAGATAACAACTCGCTAAGTGAAGCAAAAAAGCTCTTTTCACTGTTTATTTGATTGATGTATTCTTCCTTGTTCACATGTAAAAACAGATGTTTTCCAATCGCAAGCATTGTTAGGCTATTCTTCGCCGCTTCACTATTATCCGTGTAATAGGCAGCATAACGGTCACATGTATATTCACATGCTCTTAAATAAAGTTCTGCAATACCCGGTAACCACATGGCTGGCAAAATGAATACTTGTTTTAAAAGATGTTTTCTTTTAATATGTGCAAGTTCATGAGCTAGAACAAAGTTTAGTTCATCCTCATGATTCGTACTAATCAATTCAAAAAGTTCTGAATAAATCACGACCATATTTCGGCCAAAAAAACGTGTTGCAAAAGCATTGAGTATACCCCCAGACTGTATAACATAAATGTCTGGAACTTTTGCAATCTCCATTTTCTCACATAATTCTTCAGCTTTTCTATACACTTCGGGGAACTGATTTGCACTTAATTTAACGCCGTTTGTTCGAATGTTCCCAATCATTAAGGCATTAAGGAAAAATGACATGAGCATTAAAACGAGTAAAATAACTATTCCAACAATCGACAGAGCAAACAAAATATACGAGATGATTCCGACTATCGATACAAGCCAAAAATATCTGATCTCCTTTTTATGCACTAAGTCTTGTGGCAAAATCGAATGATCCATTTCTATAAGTCTCCTTTAAATAGCATAAGGAGATTATATCTTTGCAATCACTCAATTTAATAGCTGTAATAATTCCCAATAATAGACTTTGGATATTAATACTAGTACAAATTCAAAAGAGTTACGGTTCTTTATTTTGGAATTCGGAAATAAAACGAATCCCCTACTTCAGAAGAACACCCAATTAACGTGTATACTACTGCATCTACAATATTTTCTGATGCTATATGTGTACAAGTTGTACTTTGGATGCCTCGTCCAGAACCTGCATATCCATCTTGCGAATCATCATAGGTATATTGAATATTGTTCCCATCATTAACCAGTTGATAGAATACCGGATCCCCTTCAACTGTATACATCGTGATACGAATTTCATCTTTCGCACCCCTTGACGCATTTTCTATAAACTTCTCAAATTGATCTAAATTGCTTAGTTTCCCATGAAAATTGACTACATCTCCATTTTTAATTGCAACCTCGGTAGGATAAGGCTGCTTCGGATTTGATTGCTGTGGTTGGGTTTGAGACTCCTGTTGGCAGCCACATAAAATCATGGTTAAAACAAATATCGTAAAAACGAATGAGAGTCTTTTTCCCATAAGCACGGCTGTCCTCCTTTATATAAAATTAGGTGACTGGCATTCATAGGAATATGCTAGACAAAGGAAACCACATTTTTCTAAGATGGGTCTACTCATTGGACTGGCATCGACCGTAAGCAAAGGATGTCCTTTTTCAAATGCCTTTTGTGCTCGAACAGCTAGTAATTGGGAATAATACCCTTTGCCACGAAACTGTGATAATGTTGACCCACCCCAAAGACTTGCAAAAGAAGAGTTTTCCTCTAAATACATCCAAGCCGCGCTTACGAGTTTACTATCTTCGTAGATGCCATAAAGAAATAGTGTA
>DATMFE010000369.1:0-2703 GCA_035556295.1 Ureibacillus sp. | reverse complement strand
GGCGAATGAATGGAATATTTCCCGAACTACTCTTATAAATGAAATTTCGCTACAAGAATTACCTAAAACGATTGAAGCGATTAAAAATGGACGCCATTTAGGAAGAACGATTATTAAATATAAATAACATTTAAACCAATTCATGATGGAAACAACACTTATCTTACTTTAGGCATACAAAATTTTTGATAACACTGTAGATACATGCAGTAATTGCCACCCTTTACCTAACTGGTATAGGGTGTTTTATTATTAAATAACTTATCAACTATAGTGTAAATATTTAAAATAAGCCCTATGTTTGGTTGTTTATTTTGTACTCGTTTCTTTTCTATTATTCAACAATCGGGCGCGATTCGGTACTGCACCCCAAAAGTTAGAGTAAAAAACTAACTTTTGGGGTGATTTTTTATGACTAAATATAATGAAGAATTTAAATTGATGGTGGTTCAAGAATATTTAAGTGGCTCACTAGGATATAGAGCGATAGCGAAAAAATATGGTGTCGGTGCTACACCGTTAAGGAAATGGGTACGTGCTTATAAAGAGTTTGGATGTAGTGGCCTATCCGTTAAGAAAACCAAGCAGTTTTATTCTGTTCAATTTAAATTAGATGTATTAAGCTATATGAAACGAACAGGTGCTTCCCATCAAGATACTGCGATTCACTTTAACTTGAATGATCCAACTTTAGTTGCCAGTTGGTATCATCGGTTTTTAAAAGAAGGGATAGAGGGCCTGCAAAGAAAACCAAAGGGGCGCCCATCCATGTCTAAGAAACAAAAAACAACAGTGAATAACCAAGAAAAAACAATGTCCCGTGAGGAGCAGCTAGAACGCGAAAATGAACTGCTTCGTTTAGAGGTAGCTTATTTAAAAAAGTTGAAGGCTTTTCGAGAGAATCCAGATGCCTTCCTCGAAAAGCACAAGCTGCCATCGCATTCGAACTTAAACAAGAAGGATTTCGATTAAAAGATATTTTAAAACAAGTGGATATTCCAGAAGCAACGTATCATTATCATATCAAACTGATGAGGCAAGAAGATCCAGATGTAGAGTGGAAAGCCTTAATTTTAAAGACTTTTGAACAACATAAAGGGCGATATGGCTACCGCCGAATTCATGCGGAATTAAGAGTGCAAGGACACATAATTAATCATAAAAAGGTACAACGAATTATGAAAAACCTAGGGTTGAAATGTGTAAAATTCATACGTAAATCACGCTATAAATCCTACAAAGGAACAGTTGGAAAAGTCGCTAAAAACCTTTTGAATCGTAGATTCAGAACGCCATATTCCCTTCAAAAATTGGTGACTGATGTAACTGAATTTAAGTGTACGGATGATGAAAAATTATATATAAGTCCAATAATGGACTTATATAATGGTGAAATTATTGGGTTTAGTATGTCAAAACGGCCAAGCTTAGATTTTGTTTTAGATTCACTTAAACAAGTACTTCCAATCATTCAAAAGCGTGCTGAATATCGGACAACTATTCACTCAGATCAAGGATGGCATTATCAACATAATACATGGGTGAGAACATTAAGGCAGAACAGGATTTTTCAAAGCATGTCTCGTAAAGCAACATGCGCAGACAACGCGGCCATGGAGAACTTCTTTAGCTTATTAAAACAAGAAATGTATTATGGAGAACAATTAATCTCTTACGAAACATTACAAAAGAAAATAAAAGAGTATATCAATTATTATAATAATGTTCGTATAAAACAAAAATTGGCCGGCATGAGTCCAGTAAATTACCGAAAACATGCCAGCCAATTAGCTGCATAATAAAAACTCTAACTTTAAGGGGTCACTACCTTCTTTAATAAGAAATGCGTCCTTTTCCATTAAAGGACCAGATTGTGGAGCACCACTTAATAAACTGGATATTTATGTTAAAATATAAAAAGCACATAATATGTAACTTATTTTAAATTAATAAATATGAATTGTTCTATAGTATGATTGTTGAATTATAATAAAGATTGATCATTTGTAAAAAAGTTTGAGCAAAATAAGCAACCTTTTTAATCAAACTTTATTCAAAAGCTACAATGATAGCGGAGGTGTGTATTCTTAGACAAAAAAACTCCAGGATAAAGAAGAGAAAGATTGAGACAAGAAGAGTTGAATAGAAACCCAGCAGGAAGTATTCAAGGGGGAGGACTTCAAGATTTGGTTGGGGATTTGGGTTGCAAAGGTGCAGGAATACTTATCCTCTTAATAATAGTTTGTATAATTATATATATTTAGCTTTCTTCAACTAGAGGGAGACATCTTTAATAGCAAATACGTCTTTCCTAATTTAAGGGTGAATTAACATTGAACCCATTATGATATTTAATCGTAAGTACTATAAATATTTATTTTTGCGGAGGGAAAATAATGGAGTGGAATTTTATAATAGCAATAGGTATTGCAGTAGCAGGATATTTTATTGGAGATGGATTAAAGAATTTTAAAAATCCAAATGCTAAAAGTCTAATTGATTCATTAGAAGATGATGATGAACACGAACTGATTAAAGAAAGTGAAGTGCATTATTTTATGGGTATATCAAAAGAAGATGCAAAGTCATTAATTCAAGAGCATTCTGATGTTCCACATATTATTATAAACAGTAAAGTGTATTACCCGAAGGCAAAATTACGTAAATGGTTATTGAATTTAGGAGAATGAACTTATTTTATTC
>DATMFE010000368.1:0-34892 GCA_035556295.1 Ureibacillus sp. | reverse complement strand
ATCCATTGATGAAGGGTATATTGATATTACAGAGCTATCAAAAGAACGACATCCAATAGATATTGCAAAAGAAATTCAACTTCGTATTTTACATGAATTAGATTTACCTTGTTCAATAGGAATTGCACCGAACAAATTTTTAGCTAAAACAGCTTCTGATATGAAAAAACCAATGGGTATTACTATCTTAAGGAAGAGGGATATACAAGCAAAGCTTTGGCCATTACTCGTTATAGAAATGCACGGGGTTGGTGAAAGCACGTCCAAAAAATTAGCTTCCTTAAAGATTCATACGATTGGAGATCTTGCAAAGGCAAGTGAAGGACTATTAAAAGCCGAACTTGGAAAAAATGGAATAAGATTACGTGAAAGAGCAAATGGACATGATCATCGTAAAGTAGATCCTGATTCCATCTATGATACGAAAAGTGTTGGTAATTCTACAACTTTACCTTTCGATGAAACAGATATTGAAAAATTGGAAGAGACTTTCGATCGCTTAGCTGAGAAAGTCGCAGAACGATTAGCAGTTAAGAAATTATGTGGTCCTACTATCAGTATTCAAATAAGAGATGCTGATTGGCACAACCATACAAGAAGTAAAACGTTACAAAATCCAGTCCATTTAAAAAATGATATTTACGAGGAAGCCATAAAACTCTTCCATAAGACTTGGAATGGTGAACCAATTCGATTATTAGGTGTCACCGTTTCAAATGTACAGGATATAAAAAATGTAGCTTTACAGTTATCTTTTGAGGATTTCGAAAAGTATGCAAAAGATGAACCAATTTACGAATTAATCGAAGGGTTTGAAAGGAAGTATGGGAAAGGACTCATACAAAAAGGAATTACGATAGATAAAAAATCAACCTACGCATCAAAAACAAGTTTTAGCAAAGATTTTTTAGAAGACTTAAAAGATAAATAAACAAAAAGAACGAACTACATCCTTTGAATGTATGTTTGAAATACTATTTAGAACGTGGTGTAATAATATGCAATTACAATTTTTAGGTACAGGTGCAGGGATGCCTTCTAAAGAAAGAAATACAAGTGCACTTGCTTTAAAATTATTAGAGGAACGAGGTACGATTTGGCTATTTGATTGTGGTGAAGCAACACAACATCAAATATTGCACACTACTATTCGTCCTAGAAAAATTGAAAAAATATTTATTACTCATTTACATGGAGATCATATTTTTGGTCTACCTGGTTTATTGAGTTCAAGATCATTTTTAGGTGGAGAGGATACTTTAACTTTATATGGACCAAAAGGGTTAAAAGAATGGGTTCAAGTTTCCTTGGAGATATCGAGTACGCATATCACATATCCCATTGATTTTGTTGAGGTTGAAGAGGGTATTGTATTTGAGGATGATCAATTTATTGTTAAAGCAATGGAACTTGAACATGTGATCCCATGTTATGGTTATCGTATCGAACAAAAGCCATTACCAGGTGAGCTTTTAATTGATAAAGCAAAGGGATTAGGTGTGCCAAAAGGGCCGTTACTAGGTAAATTGAAAAATGGTGAAGATGTTACATTAGAAAACGGTACGGTTGTTTATAGTAATGAAGTTACAGCATCGCCAAAAAACGGATTTGTTGTGACGATTCTAGGTGATACAAGAGTTTGTGAAAATGCAAAACGTTTAAGTAGTGAGGCAGATATTGTTGTCCATGAAGCTACCTTTGATCATTCAACGTCAGAGCACGCAGCTAATTATGGCCATTCGACAAATATTGAAGCTGCAAAAACAGCAAAAGAAGCGAATGCACGTTTTTTAATATTAAATCATATAAGTGCACGTTTCTTACCTGCTGATATGAAGAAAATAGTAGTAGATGCAAAAGAAGTGTTTCCACAACTATTTATTGCAAATGATTATGATGAATTTGTTTGGAAAAACAACCAATTACAACAGGATAAATAATAGTGTAAGAGGTGACTGGAGCGTGATAACTCTCAGTCACCTTTTCTACTAAATGTAGAAAAAAATAGAACTGTAGAGTATATTTGTAGTAAAATAGAGAAATGTGGGGAGGGATTATGTTGAACGAAACAAAAATAAATCCGGCGATGCTAAGGTTATTCGTGATCTTTCCAAATGTATTAAGCTACTTTTTACTATTTGGAATAATCGTTTATATCATGACGAATTTTCAAGGGTTAGTGGCTGCTGATGCCTTAAATATTTGGCTAATCGCAGCAATTATATTAGCACCAATGGCGATCTTTACTACATTTTCAATTGTAAAAAGAATCAAAGCAGGTACTTTATAAATAAAGAAACGTGTAAATATGATTATATCTACACGTTTTCTGTTGAAATAGAATGTATACATATATATTCGTTGAGTTGTAGGCTATGACATCATTACATATACAGGGAAAAATAATGATTATTCACTTTTAGCAAGTTCTCTTGATCTTGCTTCGGCACTTTTTATACATTTAAAAATTGCTTCGTTAAAATGATGGTCTTCTAAAGCACGTATACCAGCTTCCGTTGTGCCACCTGGACTCGTAACTTTACGTCTGAGTACGTCTGGTTCTTCTTTTACACGTTCTAACATTGCAGCAGAACCTGCAATGGTTTGCACCATTAATTTTCTTACAATCTCTTTTGTTAAACCAAACTCTGTTCCTACTTTTTCAAAAGCTTCTAGTAAGTAATAAAGATAGGCTGGACCACTTCCTGAAAGGGCTGTTACTGCATGTAATTTGTCTTCTTCTACTTCGATGACAATACCAATTGCATCTAACATTTGGATAAATAGCTTTTTTTGCTCATCTGTTACGATATCATTAAACGCAATACCACTTGCAGACATACCAATCGTTGCAGATGTATTCGGCATGACACGGGCAATTGGTCTTTTACCAAGTAGATCACTAACAGTCTCCATTGCTATTCCTGCCATTACTGTTAATATTGGAGTGTTTTCATCCATATAAGGTTTGATTGATTCCATCGCAATTTTGCCGTCCTTAGGCTTTACAGCTAAAACAATCAAATCTGCATCAAATAATTGTTCAGGTTTTTGTAGAATATTTACACTATATTTCATACTTAAGAAATCAAGTCTTTCATAATTTGAACGATTTGAGACATAGATATTTGTTGCATCAACAACTTCTTGTTCAATCCAACCTTGTATTAATGCTTCAGCAATAGCACCTGCCCCAACAAAAATAACCTTCTGCAAAAAAATCCCTCCACCAATTCAGTAATAGTTGTCTAAATATAAAAAAATGCATTTTTCATCCTAATATAAGGACGAAAAATGCATGATCATTTCCGCGGTACCACCTTAGTTCGCCAAAAATCGGCACAACTCGAATCCTTTTATCGCAAAGGTTACGGTTATGTTGTCATAACTACTCAGAAGTAGGTTCAATAAAACGAGCGGGTATGCTATTTACACCGGTTATAGCACTCTCTTTTACCTTCATTTCATCTACTTGGCTTCATCATCGATTTTATTATTTGAATTATGGAAATTATATGCACTAAAGTTCAATCTGTCAACTCTATAATGGACGAAATCTTCAATTGAGAGTAGAATGAATAGTGATTCAGTTTTATTAGTTGTAACTACTTAGGGGGATCATGTTATGAATATACATAAAATCGTCATTCCTACACCTTATGAAATTGGCGATGTGAATGCATTTCTAGTGAAAGGCGAGGCTTTATCGCTATTTGATGCTGGTCCAAAAACACCGGAAGCATATGAAGCATTAATAAAGGGAATACGTGAAGCAGGCTATAATATAGATGATATTGAACAGGTCATTTATACACACCATCATCCAGACCATGCGGGGTGGGGAGATGCATTTCCTAATGCCAACATTTTAGGGCACGCCTATGTGGATCTTTTTTTACGTAAAGAGGAAGAATTCTTACACTATCGAGAAGAATTTTATCGAACTCATATTAGACAAACAGGTGTACCTGAAAAATATATTGAAAAGTTTGTAGATAACCGAAAAGAAATAGCTTACTTTGGAAATATCCCATTAACTCAATTTATTGAAGATGGGGATGAAGTTCCTGGACATCCAGGTTTAACGACAATTTATACACCTGGTCATGCCCAAAGTCACTTTATGTTTCATGATAGAGATACGAATTCCGTAATTGGTGGAGATTTGCTATTAGAACATGTGGCTTCCAATCCATTAATTGAACCCCCAGTGGATCTATCGTTTGAAAGACCAAAAGCACTTTTACAGTATCGCGAATCATTAATTAAGTTAAGGGATCTTGGAGTAAATAAAGTTTATGCTGGACATGGAAGTGAAATTTTCAGTGTTTCCGAACTGATTAATGTTCGTTTAAAACGAGACCGTGAAAGAGCGAAACAAGTATTTGATATTTTAAATGAACCAAAGACAATTATTGAAGTAACTCAACAACTTTACTCATCATTATACAAAACACAGCTTGGACTGACATTATCTAAAACCATTGGATACTTAGATATGTTAGAAAATGAAGGGTTCATTAAATGTGAAGTTGTAGGGGAATTGACTATATATTCTAGAGTGTAAAAAAGACCCCAAATGGTTGGTGGATAACCATTTGGGGTAAATGTTATGTTAGGATTGTTTGATAAAAATTTGTTAATTATGCATTTGCGAATGCGTTAATTGTCATTGCAGGACCAAAGAATTCAAAATGGATTTTTTCATCTGGAACATTTAGCTCTTTAGCGATTGAAATAACTGTTTCCATAAATGGAGCTGGTCCACAAGTGTAGATTTCAGTATTTGCATTAATGTAAGCAGCTAATACTTCTTTAGTAATGAACCCTTCTGAATCAGAATAGAAAGCTCTGTATGTTCCATTCAATTCTTTTACTTTATTTTCAATTTGTTCTTGGAAAGCAATAACATTTGCATTACGAGCTGTATGAACAAATGTAACTTCACGGCCAGGTTCAATCGATTGGAGCATCGTGTTTAATGGAGTTACTCCAATACCACCACTTACAAACAATACAGGATTTGTTGAATTATCTAAAGTGAATAAACCTGCTGGTGCACTTACTTCAATCGTATCTCCTTCATTCACATCATTGTGAAGGTAATTTGAAATAACACCTTTTGGATCACATGCATCTTCACGTTTTACAGAAATACGGAATTCGTTACTGTTTGTAGGTTGTGATAGTGTATAGTGACGATTTGCAAGATACTCTTCACCAGGAGCTTTTGCACGTACTGTAATATATTGACCCGCTTGGAATGGCGGTAATGTTGAACCGTCTTCTGGTACTAAATAGAATGAAGTTACTTCTGCATTTTCTTCTACCTTTTTCGCCACTTTGAATGGTTTGAATAGTCTCCAACCACCATTCGCCTCAGCTGATTTGTATAGATCTTCTTCTACTGAAATAAATACATCTGCAATAACTCCGTAAGCGTTTGCCCAAGCACCGATAATATCATCAGTTGCAGCATCGCCCAGTACTTCTTTGATTGCTTTTAATAAATTTTCACCAACGATTGGATAATGTTCTGGTAAGATTCCTAATGCACGATGTTTGTGAGCAATTTGCATTACTACCGGTACAATCGGTTCAAGATTGTCAATGTATTTTGCTGCAGCTAATACTGTGTTTGCTAATGCAGTTTGTTGACGACCTCTTTGTTGATTTGCTTTGTTAAAATAGTTTAGTAATTCAGGATTCGCTTTGAACATGTTTTGATAGAATGTCTTTGTAATTGTAACACCATGCTGTTCTAATACTGGTACTGTAGATTTGATAATGTCGATTGTTTGTTGTGATAACATTATTAACACGTCCTTTCAAATGTCACTATACTCCTGAGTATTTTTAAAAGCAATATTACCAATACATCTTTAACAAAACAGTCACAAATAAGTATCTAGAATACATCTTTAACAAAATAGACATTTGATGTATGTAGAATACTTCTTTAAAATAGATAGATTTTATTCATTAGGTACAAAAAATTACTTGAATGATGTTATAATGTTTAAAGAAAGAGTGGGTGACTATGCGCTTAACACTATATACAGACTATTCGCTAAGAACGTTACTTTACTTAGGTGTAAAAGGAACTGACAAATTAACAACCATCCAAGAAATTGCAGATAATTATAATATTTCTAAAAATCATTTAATGAAGGTCACTTATGATCTTAGTCAACACGGCTATATAGAAACAATTCGTGGTCGTGGTGGAGGCATTCGCCTTGCCATGAATCCAAAGGATATTAATATAGGTGATGTAGTTCGTCGTACAGAAGAAGACTTCCACCTTGTTGAATGTTTTAGTGCTGAAAATAACCTTTGTAGAATTTCACCAGCCTGTCAGCTTAAAAATGCATTAGGTGAAGCGTTAAAGGCATACTTAAACGTTTTAGATCAATATACATTAGCAGACTTTTTGACATCTAAAGATGAATTATTTAAATTGCTAAATATAAAATAGGTTAATATTAGGGGAGTATAGAATTGTTTCTATACTCTTTTTTTGTGTGTAGAAGAACACATTTATAGTTAAAAGTATGGTTATTTGAGAAAGGAACATACGATATGAGGAATGGTAAAGTTATCTTTGTTACTGGTGCAACTAGTGGAATTGGTCGATTAATTACAGAAATGTGTGTGAAACAAGGACATACTGTATATGCAACTGGACGAAATGAACCTTCTCTTGAAATGCTGAGTAAACTTGGTGCAAAAGTGTTTAAAGCAGACTTAACCAAAAAAGAAGACATTGAATATGTATGCAATCAACTCCCAGCGATTGATGTAGCTATTATGAATGCAGGATTAGGGATTTTTCAAAATGCGTTTGATCTTTCTGATGAAGAAATTGATACAATGCTGGATGTCAATGTTCGTGCTCCAATGTTAATGACTAGCAGACTGGCGAAAAAAATGATTTCACAACAGGCTGGCCATTTTATATTTATAGGATCACAAGCAGGTAAAGTTGCAACAAGAAAAGCAAGTGTTTATGCTGCAACAAAACATGCAATTACAGGCTATGCTAACGGTCTTCGAATGGAGCTCCAATCATACAATGTAAAGGTTACTGCAATCTATCCTGGCCCAATTGATACGCCATTTTTGCAAAAAGCAGATGCATCCAATGCCTATAGAGAAACCATGAAAAACTTCCTACTAAAACCTGAAAAAGTCGCTGAAGCCGTTATAAATTGTATTGACCGACCAATCCGTGAGGTAAATATACCTAAAGTAATGGGAATTACAGCAAAACTTTATGCAGTAGCGCCTAAATTAGTGGAAAGGGTCGGCGGCAGATTTTTTAATAAGAAATAACTCCCCCTCGAGTAGACCTGAAAATGCTCATTCAGTAAAGGTTTCTGCTCATTTTTTAAATTGTCTTTTTTTTATAAAAATGCACTTGTTTTTATTTTTATAACATGATAATATTCGTGTATAAAGTTTTATATAGATGTATAAAAATACAGACAAGAATTATCGGAGGCAATACATTATGGCAAACAAAAAAGTTGTTTTAGCGTATTCAGGTGGTCTGGATACTTCAGTAGCGATTCCTTGGTTAAAAGAACAAGGTTGGGATGTAATCGCTGTATGTTTGGATGTTGGTGAAGGAAAAGACCTTGAATTTGTTAAAAATAAAGCACTTCAAGTAGGTGCTGTTGAATCATATATGGTTGATGCAAAAGATGAATTTGCAGAAGAATATGCATTAGTTTCTCTACAAGGACATACATGGTATGAACAAAAATATCCATTATTATCAGCGCTTTCTCGTCCATTAATTTCGAAAAAATTAGTTGAAATTGCAAATCAAGTGAATGCTGATGCAGTTGCTCATGGATGTACTGGTAAAGGGAATGACCAAGTTCGTTTTGAAGTTTCAATTAAAGCGTTAAATCCAGATTTAGAAGTACTTGCTCCAGTTCGTGAGTGGGGATGGAGTCGTGATGAGGAAATCGAATATGCTGAAAAGCATGGTGTTCCAATTCCAGCAACAATCGATTCACCATTCTCAATTGACCAAAACCTTTGGGGACGTGCTAACGAAGCTGGTGTAATGGAAGATCCTTGGGTTGCTCCACCAGAAGAAGCTTACGGTTTAACTGTTTCAATCGAAAACGCACCAGATACAGCAGAATACGTTGAGATTGAATTCGTTGAAGGTAAACCGGTTTCAGTTAATGGCGAAGAAATGAAATTAGCTGATTTAATTCAATATTTAAATAAAATCGCTGGAGCTCATGGAATTGGCCGTATTGACCACGTTGAAAACCGTTTAGTTGGTATTAAATCACGTGAAGTTTACGAAATTCCTGGTGCAAAAGTTCTGTTAACTGCACATAAAGAGCTAGAAGATATTACTTTAGTGAAAGAACTTGCACACTTTAAACCAATCATTGAGCAAAAGCTTTCTGAAGTAATTTATGAAGGACTATGGTTTAACCCAATCCGCACAGCACTAGAAGCTTTCTTAAAAGAAACTCAAAAATACGTGAATGGTACAGTTCGTGTGAAATTATTTAAAGGTCATGCAATTGTAGAAGGCCGTAAATCACCAAATTCACTTTACTCTGAAGAGTTAGCAACTTATTCAAAAGCTGATAAATTCAATCACAATTCTGCAGTTGGCTTCATTGAATTATGGGGACTTCCAACAGTTGTAGCAGCTGAAGTTGCAAAAAATGCTCAAAAAGTAACAAAATAATTTCGCTTGGGTCGAAGGTAAGTAGGTGTCATCATGACAAAATTATGGGGTGGCCGTTTTCAAAAATCAGCTGAGAGCTGGGTAGATGAATTTGGCGCATCAATCGGTTTTGACCAACAATTAGTAATGGAAGATATAGAAGGTAGTGTAGCCCACGTAACAATGTTAGGCGCTCAAGGTATTTTACCTGCTGAAGATGTAGATAAAATTCTTGGTGGATTAGCAGAGCTAAAAACGAAGGCAGAGGCTGGAGAGCTCGTGTTCAGTGTGGCAAATGAAGATATCCATTTAAACTTAGAAAAAATGTTAACGGATATAATCGGTCCAGTTGGAGGGAAACTCCATACTGGCCGTAGCCGTAACGACCAAATAGCAACAGATGTGCATTTATTCTTAAAAAAGCGTGTTGTGGAAGTTGTTGATCTAATCGAAGTGTTCCAAAATACGATTTTGGAAAAAGCGGAGCAACACGTTGAAACGATTGCACCAGGTTACACTCATTTGCAACGTGCTCAACCAATTAGTTTTGCGCATCACTTAATGGCATATTTCTGGATGTTACAACGTGACAAAGAGCGATTTTCTGAATCAATGAAGCGTATCGACATCTTACCATTAGGTGCAGGTGCGATGGCTGGTACGACATTTCCTATTGATCGATTAAAATCTGCTGAGCTATTAGAATTTAGTAAAGTTTATGAAAACTCAATGGATGCTGTAAGTGATCGCGATTTCGTCGTAGAGTTTTTATCCAATTCGAGCTTATTGATGATGCATTTATCTCGATTTGCTGAAGAGATTATTCTTTGGTCAACTGATGAATTTAAATTTATTGAATTAGATGATGCCTTTTCTACTGGTTCATCAATTATGCCGCAAAAGAAAAACCCAGATATGGCTGAACTGATTCGAGGTAAAACGGGTCGTGTTTATGGTAACCTTATGGGCTTGTTAACAGTACTGAAGGGTACGCCATTAACGTATAACAAAGACATGCAAGAAGATAAAGAGGGTATGTTTGATACTGTACATACAATTCTTGGTTCTTTAAAAATCTTTGAAGGCATGGTTCGCACAATGACTGTGAAAACAGAAAGACTTCACCAAGCTGTTCATAGCGATTTCTCTAACGCAACAGAACTTGCTGATTACCTCGCAACAAAAGGAATGCCTTTCCGTGAAGCGCATGAAGTAACCGGGAAATTAGTATTTACTTGTATTCAAAAAGGCATCTATTTATTAGACTTGTCAATTGAAGATATGAAAGCTGAAAGCAATTTAATTGAAGAAGATGTGTATGATGTATTACGACCAGAAGCTGCTGTACGTAGACGTCATTCACTCGGTGGTACAGGGTTTGATCAAGTACGTCTTCAAATCGAAAAAGCAAAACAAAGTTTGTAAAATCTATCACACAATTCATGAACAGTTTTGTTCCTTACTGAATTGTTTAGTGCTAGACATTGACTTCTATTAATGTAGTACAGGGATGCTCAATAGTTGTCGACCTTTTATCTAGAAGCCAGAGGGTGACTAGTTAAAAGGAAAACTTTATAAGCAACATTTCTCTATACTGTGAAATGTAAACATATAAAGTTTATGATGAAAACCGTCTCGGGGTCGCGAGGCGGTTTTTTTTAGTATTACTAGTATTTTGTTAGTTTTACATAATTTAAAAGCTAGGCAGCGAGTATAATGCCTAGCTAAGTTTGTTGCTTAACGGATTTGACCATTCCCATGAACAATATATTTTGATGAAGTTAATGCCGGTAACCCCATTGGTCCACGTGCATGAAGTTTTTGTGTACTAATCCCAATCTCTGCACCGTAACCAAACTCAAACCCATCCGTAAATCTAGTTGACGCATTATGATAAACAGCAGCAGCATCAACATTCTTTAAGAATAGTCCAGCATTTTGCAAATCCTCAGTTATTATCGCCTCAGAATGCTTTGTACCGTATTTATTTATATGTTCGATTGCCTCTTCCACACTATTAATCACCTTAACACTAATTGTTAAACTTAAATACTCTGCAGCGTAATCTTCTTCTGATGCTATGGTTGCGGTAGGCAGAATGTTACAGACATGAGAATCTCCAATGATTGTTACGCCAGCCTTTTCTAAATCTTGTAATAGCTGCTCACCATGCTCAATAAACCAATCTCTATGAATCAATAAACTTTCAGCTGCATTACATACGGAAGGACGTTGCGTTTTCGCATTGATTAAAATATCTTTCGCCATTTCGTATTTTGCATTATAGTCAATCACTATATGGCAGTTACCCGCGCCAGTTTCCAGTACAGGAACAGTTGATTCCTTTACAACGAGATCAATTAATGACTTACTTCCGCGAGGAATTAAAACATCTAGAAACTCATTCAAATGGAATAACTCTTTTGCAGTTTCGTGACTTGTATCTTCAATTAGTTGTACAGATGAAAGGGGAATCGATGTCTTTGTTAATGCGCGGTGAATGGAACTTACTAAAGCCAAATTTGAATACTTTGCAGATGAACTGCCTCTTAAAATCACGGCATTGCCCGTTTTTAAACAGAGCGTTGCTGCATCGATTGTTACATTTGGTCGTGCTTCATAGATCATGCCAATCACACCAAGTGGAACACGTACTTTCTCGATAATAAGACCATTGTCTTTTTGAATCGTTTCAAGAACTTCTCCAACAGGATCTTGTAATTCTACTAACTCCAAAATGGCTTGTGCCATAGCTTTAATACGAGCTTCGGTTAAAAGAATTCGATCTAGAATCGATTCAGACAATCCTTTTTCCTTACCGGCTGATAGGTCTTTTTCATTTTCAGTTAAAATGATATTCTGATTTTCCAAAAGCTGTTCAGAGATTTTGATTAATGCTTCATTTTTCTCCTCGGTTGTTTTAGAGTTCATGATGTAGCTTGCTTTTTTCCCAAGTCTACCTTTTTGTCTTACTTCACTTTCAAAAGAAATAGTTTTCAATGGAGCTCCTCCTCACACCGTTACCCATTTATCTCTATGGATAACTTCTGTTAATGTTGATATGATTTCATCTGTTCGCTTACCAAGCGATTCTGTTAGTTCATCACTAGAGTAGAGCACTTCACCCCGACCAAGTAGCGCATCATTACTATATACTTCAACAACATCACCTTTTGAAAATTCACCTTCAATTTTAAATACACCTGCAGGAAGTAAGCTTTTACCTTTGATGAGTAGTGCATTTTTTGCACCCTCGTCAATAAATACTTTTCCAGAAACCTCTGTAAGTGCGATCCATTGTTTATTGTTTGGTAATGTTTGTGAATGATCGCTGCTAATATACGTCCCATCACCATTACCTTCTAGAATATCAATTAATTTTGACGAACCTGTGCCTTTACCGATAAAGACCTTTACACCAGATTGTAGAGCTGTTCGCGCAGCCAAGAGCTTTGATTGCATTCCACCAGTACCTAACTTTGATCCACTACCAGCAGCACGAGATAATATCGCCTCAGTTATTTCAGTTAAATGACGGATTTGCTTTGCATTCGGGTTTTTATTTGGATTGTCATCATAAAAGCCATTAATGTCAGTTAAAATAATGAGCTGGTCTGCATGAACAAGACCGCTAACTAGTGCTGAAAGCATATCATTATCACCAAAAGTTAACTCTGCGATTGACACAGTATCATTTTCATTAATGATAGGCAAAATGGATCTTTCTAATAGCTCGGTAAACGTTGCGTAAGCATTTTTATATCGTTCCTTTTTTGAGAAGTCCGTGCGTGTTAGTAAGATTTGAGCGGTTGTCATCTGATACTTTTGGAACCCCTCGGCATATTGCTGAATTAGTAAACTTTGTCCAACTGCCGCTGCAGCTTGTTTTCCTTTTAAGGTAACAGGTCGAGAAGGGTACCCAAGTTTACGAAATCCCGCAGCAACAGCTCCAGATGAAACGAGCAATACTTCATGCCCATGTTGTTTTAACGTAGCTATGGCATCTATATGATCGTGTAACTTTTCATGGTCAATTTCACCCTTTGAATTGGTGAGGGAACTACTTCCGATTTTAATGACCACACGCATTTTTTTTATAACCATCTTTAAAGCCTCCTAAATATAAAAAACCCTCTCCACCCTATATAAATAGGGCGAAAAGGGTTTGAATACTTTCCGTGGTACCACCTAAATTGGATTAAAATAATCCCACTTCAAGCTCATTAACGCAGAGCTGGCGTCTAGTTTTGCTAGAAGCGAGCGAAGTAGGTTCTGTAGATTCAAAAGTACGATGTTTTTCAGCCTAGAACAATCGCTCTCTGTCCAACGAATGACTACATACTAATCTTCGTTATGCTTGTTTCATATATTTTCATATACTATGCCCGATATTTTAAAAAGTGTCAATAGAGTTTTAAAAATATTCAAATTTATTCTCACGTTCGTTTTTCCTCATATTTCAACATTGGTAAAATCGAGAATCATATAGATAAAATTAGATACTTCCTTGAAATTTATTTACGTTAGAAATATTATCCAATGGTTAAGTATGGTAACATATTATAAAAAATAAAGCTTAGTGTCGGAGGGGTACAGATGGGAATAAAAAAGATGGTGCATACTGCCATTATCGTAAACAATTTAGAAGAATCGATTGCTTTTTATGAGAACGTTTTAAACTTCCAATTACGAAAAACCGGCAACACTGGAAAACGTAAATTAGCATTTCTTTCAATAAAAGATCAACCAGAGGTAGAAATTGAATTAATAGAAGAGTTATTAGAAAAAGATCATCCTTATACGAACGGAGTAATTGATCACATTGCGTTTGCTGTGGAAAATCTAGAAGAAACCATGGAGAATCTTAAACAAATAGGTGTTGAGTTTTTAACTGAAAAACCAAGTCTTACGGCATTGGGAAAACAAACTATTATGTTTAAAGGCATTAATGGTGAACTACTCCAACTAATAGAAATATAGAGGAAACATTTAGTAATATGGACTACTCTCACATACGCAAAATGTAACCTAATAGAAGGATTTATTATTCATAATAGCGAAATAGTTTAAGGGTTATTTTCGAGTCAACTAGATGTTAATAATAAAGGAGAACAAGTAGATGCAATATAACCGTATTACAAATATTGAAGATCCATTATTTGCAAAAATGCACAAGTTATTAGGTGAGGTTTTTCCACCAGAAGAAGTATTAGAATTTGAACTTTGGAAAGAGCCTTTAGAAGATCCAGGAATCCGTGTCTTTGTCGCAGTACATAATGATGAGGTTGTAGGAGCGACTGAATATCGATATTACCCACAGTGGAATATAGCAATGACTGATTTTACAATTATAGGTCAACCAGGCTTATCAATCGGTCGTTTTTTAGCGAAGAAACGTGAACAAGATTTACACGGACTAGCAGAACAAAATGGTAAAACATTATTTGGTATGTTTGCTGAAATTTATGACCCATACGTTCGTGAGGATTTTGATTTTGGTGGCGTTAAACCAATGAATCCATTTGTCCGAAGAGAAGTATTATCTCACTTAGGGTATAAGAAACTGGATTTTGACTATGTGCATCCTTCATGGAAAAATGACGGGGAAGCAGTAAAAGGTTTGGATTTTTGTTTCATGCCAACCGATGAGACTATCTTAGAAATTCCTTCTACATTAATAACTGACTTTCTAAAAGATTATTATTCTGTATTACCAAATAAGCCTGCTGAATGGATAAAAATGATTGAAAATTTAGAAAGACAAGAAACTGTAACATTGTTACCGTTATAAAAGACAATGCGCTTTGTTTCCTTTGAGAATACAAAGCGTATTTTCAATTGAAATCTAACGATACTTGGGGTGTTTGAGACGTGAAAACGGAAAATAGTTGGAGAATATTTGTCAAGAGGTTTCCTGCCACAACAACGATAATAATTGCTTTGATTGTCATTCACATTTTAGCCTATGTTTTGGGTCATGGTGCAACAGATTTTGAAACAGCTAGACAATTTGGAGCGATGCTATCTGATAATAAGGAATGGACAGAATTTCCCTATTTATTAACCTCCAATTACCAACATATCGGCGGGATCTTACATCTAGTAAGTAATTTAATAGCGCTCGTTATTATTTCACCATTTATTGAACGAATTTTTGGGACCATCAAATTTGTACTATTGTTTAATTTGTGTGGGATATTCGGAAGTCTTGTTACCTTGATTTTTACATCTAATCTTACAAGCAGTGGAGCATCCGGAGCAGTCTTTGGGCTATTAGGTGTCTATATTGCATTAATGGTAAAACAGCATCCACTTTTAACGAAAGACGTTTCGTATTCAATCATTGGTATTATAGTGATTAATATCATTACAACATTTTTAATTCCTGGCATTTCCATTACAGCTCATATAGGAGGACTATTAGCGGGGATGCTTCTTGGGATGTGGATTCCTGCTTCAAAAACTTACATTAAAGAAGGTTTTTTTATAAGCTGTTTAAAAACAATTGTTACGACGATGGTTTTGTTTGCCATCTTGTTAGTTCCACAAAATGTGATAAAAAGTCATAGTTTTAAAGATGTAGCAACTCACGTGGGATTAGGCGACTATGTGACTGGAAACAAAAAAGTAGCGCTTTTTAACCTCCATAGAGACCCTATTTTAGATGAGCTTAATTGGATCATTGATCAGTATAATGAAAAATCTGTAATTCTATATAATGGATTAGTTGAGGACTATAATACTGGGATTGAACAAGAAGAAGCATCAACTCAATTAACTGCTATAAATGAAAAAATAAAAAGTCTCGAAGAAAATATTGAAACGATTCAACAGCACACAGATATTGAAAAAACGGAAGATTTACAAAATCAATTACTTATAATGAACAAATCTCTTCTTGAAGCAGCAACCCAGGCTAAAAAGACGTTAGAAACAAAGGATACAGCAGCGGGAAATGAATTTTTAGCCAAAATGAACGAAGTGGAGAAAGCTTATAATAAATTCAATGAAATGCTTGATCAATTAAGAGATAAAGAAGGTTATTAATATTAGGTAGAGAAAAATTCAGTAAATTAGTATAATAAATAGATAGAAGTAGATTCATTGTAGGTTGTAAATCGTTCCTTCAAGAGATAATGCAATCAAATGGATCCTATTTGCGATAATTTTTCAGAACATTCACAATTAAATGGAGGCTTTCTAAATGCTTGATATTCAAACAGAACTAACAACCAATCCAAAAGAAAAACCAGCAGTAGATCAATTAGGCTTTGGCCATTACTTTACAGATCATATGTTCATCGTCGAATATACGGAAGGTCAAGGATGGCACGATGCAAAAATAATCCCATACCAGCCTATACAAATGGATCCGTCATCTATGGTATTCCATTATGGTCAATCTGTATTTGAAGGACTAAAAGCATATAAGACAGTTGATGGAGAAGTACTATTATTCCGTCCAGATCGTAACTTTTCACGATTAAACAAATCAAATGAACGTTTAGTAATTCCTGCAATTGATGAGGAATTTGCATTAGAAGCCTTAAAACAACTTGTTACAATTGACCGTGATTGGGTTCCGAATGCTCCAGGTACTTCACTTTACATACGTCCATTCATCATTGCAACTGAAGTTAACTTAGGAGTACATCCATCTAAAAACTATAAATTTATGATTATCATGTCACCATCAGGTTCTTACTATAAAGAGGGCATCAACCCGGTAAAAATTATGGTTGAGCAACAATTTGTACGCGCGGTTAAAGGTGGTACTGGTGAAGCAAAAACTGGTGGAAACTATGCGAGTGCTCTAAAAGGTCAAGAAATCGCAGAAAAAGAAGGCTATGCTCAAACTTTATGGTTGGATGGAAAAGAAAACCAATATGTTGAAGAAGTAGGTAGTATGAATATCTTCTTTAAAATAAACGGTACTGTTGTCACACCTGAGTTAAATGGTAGTATTTTAGCTGGTATTACTCGTGATTCGATGATTCAAGTATTAAAATCTAAAAACATTCCAGTAGAAGAACGTCGTATTTCAATTGATGAAATTGTAGAAGCTTCTCACAATGGTACGTTAGAAGAAGTGTTTGGCACTGGAACTGCTGCAGTGATTTCCCCAGTTGGTGAACTTAAGTATCTAGATGAAAAACTAATCATTAACGATGGAAAAATCGGTGAAGTTTCTCAAATGCTTTATGATACATTAACTGGTATCCAAAATGGATCACTTGAAGATACATTTGGATGGACTATTAAACTTTAAATAAAAAATTAGCAACCAAAATTGGTTGCTTTTTTTGTGCCCTAAAAATGATTGTGTCTAAATATTTATTGATATAGGAATGGTTGAGCAATTTTATTAAATACGAGAAGTTCTATAAAAAATAATTTTATACAAGTTTTCACTTAATATTGTTTAATTTACAAATTTTTTCTCAATACTCTTATAAGCTAAATATTAACAACTTAGGAGGTTACAACATGGCAAATGAAAAAAAAGGCGTATCTCGCCGTGACTTCATGAAAACAACTGGTATTGCAACTGGTACTTTAATTGGAGGCGGGATTATTGGTGGTCTTGTTGGATATAACGTAAATCGCGACAAGGGTACGAATAAAACAACTGGTAACCAGCAGGGAAATAACAGTGCTGGGCAAACAGCAGACCATCCAACAAATGTTGGTCTAAAGTTTTTCACAACAATGACTGCATTTAATGTACTTTCGCAAGCAACTGAAAGAATTTTCCCTGAAGATGATATAGGGCCAGGTGCTATTGGACTTGGAGTACCTTATTTCATTGATAACCAGTTAGCTGGAGCGTATGGAATGAATGCAAAAGAATACATGCAAGGGCCGTTTGCAGATGGTGCAACTACTCAAGGGTATCAAAGTAGGCTGACTCGAGGAGAGATTTTTTCACAAGGTGTCGAAAAATTAGATGAAGAAGCAAAAAATCGCTTTCAAAAGGGCTTTGCAGAATTAGAACCAGAACAAATGGATGAAATTCTTACTGCCTTCCAAAAAGGGGAAGTAGAAATGATGGCAGTTACTTCTGACTTCTTCTTTAAACTATTACGACAAGCAACAATAGAAGGAGCCTACGCTGATCCTATCTATAGTGGAAACAAAAATATGGATGGATGGAGAATGAAGGGATTCCCTGGCCATCAATATGGCTATATTGGGCAAATTGAAAGTGAAGAGTTCCAAAAAATTGAACCACAATCGATTAGCAGTATGACGCATTCATAATTGGAGGAAAAAGATAATGGTTACTACTTTAGACAAAGTTGATGTAGTTACAGTTGGTGTTGGTTGGACAGGGGGCATTGTTGCCGCTGAATGTACAAAAGCAGGTTTAAAAGTACGTGGATTAGAACGTGGTGCAAAAAGAGGTACCGAAAATTACGGTATGATACATGATGAGTTCCGTTATGGAATTCGTTATGAATTAATGCAAAACTTATCTAAAGAGACGATTACATTTAGAAACACTCGAAAAATGAATGCACTTCCAATGCGTATGATGGGATCGTTTCTTTTAGGTGAAAATTTGGGTGGATCTGGTACGCACTGGAATGGACAAAACTGGCGCTTTCTTCCATATGATTTTCAAATAAAAACAATGACAGACGAAAAATACGGTGCTAATAAACTCGGTCCTGATTATCTACTTCAAGACTGGGGTATCACGTATGATGAATTAGAACCTTATTTTAATAAGTTTGAATACACTGCTGGTATTTCAGGTGAAGATAACAATCCGTTTTGGGGTAAGCGTTCTCAACCTTATCCAACTCCACCTATGAAAAAAACGCCAATTCTAAAGCGTTTTGAAAAAGCGGCAACAAATTTAGGATATCATCCGTTTATGATGCCATCTGCAAACCTTTCTGAGTCCTATACAAATCCAGATGGGAAAACAATTGCTGCTTGTCAATATTGTGGCTTCTGTGAACGATTTGGTTGCGAATACGGAGCGAAAACTTCACCAGAAGTAACAGTTGTACCGACTGCTTTAGATTCGGGAAATTATGATATTCGTTTCCATTCAAACGTAGTCGAAGTAATGAAACAAGGTAACAAGGTTACAGGAGTCCGCTTCTTCGATACAGTAACTGGGGAAGAATTTATTCAGCCTGCTGAAATTGTTGTATTAACTTCGTATGTGTTGAATAACGCAAAACTATTGATGGTATCAAACATTGGCACAATGTATGATCCAGATACAGGTAGAGGAACACTTGGAAGAAATTATTGTTATCAAATCCTACCTAGTGCTACTGGATTCTTTGAAGAACAATTTAATACATTCATGGGTGCAGGAGCTTTAGGAATGACAATTGATGATTTTAATGGGGATTCATTTGACCATTCTGACCTTGACTTCATTCATGGTGCTAGTCTTTCACTTACTCAAACTGGACAACGCCCAATTCAATTCAACCCAGTACCGCCTGATACACCTGCATGGGGTGCTGAATTCAAAAAGGCATCCATTTATTATTATACTCGCTCTTTAAATATCGGTGGACAAGGGGCTTCGATGCCACATAAAGAGAACTTTATGTCACTTGACCCAACATATAAGGATGCTTATGGGGTCCCATTATTACAATTAACGTATAACTTTACTGATCAGGACAAAGCGCTTCATAAGTACCTTTCTGATAAGTCATCTGAGATTATGAAAGAAATGGGTGCGAAAACGGTTGTCGCAGCTAATCCGTTAACTGATTACGATATTGTACCTTATCAAACTACACATAATACGGGAGGAACTGTGATGGGTTCAGATCCTGCAATAAGTGTAGTGAATAATTGGCTACAACATTGGGATGCTGAAAACTTGTTCGTAGTTGGTGCAGGAAACTTCGCACATAACAGTGGTTATAACCCAACAGGTACTGTTGGCGCACTAGCTTATCGATGTGCAGAAGGAATTATCAATTACAGTAAAACTGGTGGTAGTCTTGTCTAATTAATAGGAGGAATTCGATATGGGTGGTTTTGGTTCAATAGGTGTTCCAGGGTTAATCATTATTTTAGTCATTGTGTTAATTGTTTTTGGCCCAAAGAAACTTCCGGAAATTGGAGGAGCAGTTGGCAAAACATTATCCGAATTTAAAAAATCAGCACGTGAAGCTATTTCCGACGATGAGGATGATAAAAAAATTGCAATAAAGGAAATGAAAAAGACGGAAGATGCATAGTAGGTGAATTAGATGGATCCTTATGGCTATAACAATTTAAGTCCTTTGGATAAGAAAAAGAAGGAATCTGCTACTGATGCAAAAGAGACTGATGAAAAGAAAGAACCAAAGGAATTAATCGAACAAGAAGAAACAGTTACTAATCCTGAAACTACAACTAATATGGAAAAACTAAATGAATCATGGTTTGACCATATTGTTGACTTAAGGAAGCAACTAATTAAAAGTTCAATTGTATTTGTAACACTTTTTATTTTAGTGTTTTCAACAATTAATTTTTGGTTTCCATTTATATCTAGGGGGCACAAACTTGTAATACTTGGTCCCCTAGAAGTGATTAAATCCTATACTTCTATTTCTGTAACATTATCATTAGGACTATCTTTACCATTTATTTGTAATTTTCTTTGGCAATTTGCTAAACCTGGGTTATATGAAAAAGAGCAGAAGTTTATTGGGTTGTATTCTCCAATCATGCTGTTATTATTTCTTTTTGGACTTACATTTGGATATTTTGTAGTCAATCCAATGAGTTATCAGTTTTTAGTTAGTCTTGGTGAAATGAACTTTGATATTATGATTACTGCTACTGACTATATAAATTTTCTCATTATGACGACAGTCCCAATTGGCTTACTATTTGAATTGCCTATTGTTGCTTTGTTCCTTTCATCCATCGGGATTTTATCATCCAATTCGATGAAAAACGTAAGAAAGTGGTCATATATCATTATGGCTGTTGCTTCAGCTCTTATTACACCGCCAGACTTTATTAGTCAATTATTAATATTAATACCAATGATGGGCTTATATGAAATAAGCATATATCTCGTTCGAAAAGTAGAGAACAAGAAGTCATCTAGCATAACTTTAACCGAAGAAGCACACTAAATTGGTGTGCTTTTTCATTTGAAGAAAGATAATCTAAATCAATAGAAGGAGTTCATGTTAATGAAGATAGATATCAGTAAAGGTGTCGATATTATTGGAGATATCCATGCATGTTTTGATGAGTTTCTTGAAATGTTAGTGAAACTTGGCTATAAAGATGATGGAAATGGTCTATATCGACATTCTGAAGGAAGAGTTTTGGTTTCTTTGGGGGATGTTATGAGCAGGGGGCCAGAATCTATTCCCTGCATGGAGTTTTTTCTAAATCATGTGAATGCAGGGTTGGCATATATGACAGACAGCAATCACGGTTGGAAAATTGCTAGGTGGTTAGACGGTCGAAAAGTTCAATTAAGACATGGTGATGAACTGGTTGAACAAGAATTTATGAACTATGAAAGATTACATGGACACAAGAAAACAAATGAATTGAAGTTGGCTCTTAAACATCTACTTATGAATGCACCATCCCATTTTATTTTAACGGAAAATAATGAAGAGAAAATTGTATGTACCCATGCTGGCATAAAGGAAGATTATATAGGAAGAGAAAATTCAAGAATTAAAGATTTCTGTCGTTATGGGGATGTTGCTGGAACAGACGAAAATGGTAAACCAATTCGAAGAGATTGGTTTCAAAACTATCAAGGAAACTTACTAATTATTTGGGGTCATGACCCAAAAAAAGAACCATTGGAAGTAAATAACACAATTAATATCGATCAAGGATTAGTGTTTGGAGGTAAACTAACTGCTTATCGATACCCAGAGAAGGAATTTGTCTTTGTTCAAGCA
This sequence comes from Ureibacillus sp., assembly GCA_035556295.1. GTDB lineage: Bacteria > Bacillota > Bacilli > Bacillales_A > Planococcaceae > Ureibacillus. Next base: position 13,280 of record DATMFE010000368.1, on the reverse strand, counting down.
AAAGAAAATTATTCAGGTAGAGAAGGTGAAGCCAACCCAATTCAAAATTAAAAACGTTCCTAATTACATATTAGGGACGTTTTTTAGAGATTTAGAAAATATAGTAAAAAAAATATAAAAAAACTCATATAAAATTGTAACTTTTTTCTATTAATTCGGTCGAATTTGTTGAAAGCGTATAATAGATAGTTAGAATAGATTAACTTTTCATTTTAGGTTGCTCTTTTTTGATTACAAAAATAGATAGAAGAAATCCTAAAAATAATAAGAAACTAAAAACTGTAAGTGCAATAAATGAATTTCCAAAATTCATTAAGTAAGAGGCAAGTAGTGGTCCAATACTTGCGCCTATAAATAAAATAAAAGCATTAAATAAAACAGCCGTACCTCTTTCTTCACCAGCATTGTTATTTATTAGCATAATATTAATAGGTACTAATAGTGCAATACCTGCTACAAAAAGAATACTAAAAATAATTATGACTGCAGGTTGTTGACTGAGACCCATTAATAACAGTGCTAAAGAGGAAACTAAAAGACTAATTCGAAAGGTTTGATAAACTCCAAATTTTTTTGTAAGGGGACTAGGGAAAAATGTCATCATAATTCCAATTAGTCCAGTCGCACGAATTAATAATACACTTTGTTCTGAAAAATAGAATGGTGGTGAAGTCAAAAAATCACCTAAAATTGTATACATGCCGATTAAAGAAAACAACAATAAAAAAGTTATTGTAAATGAGAAATTTAGTTCTTTACTGGAAAAGAGTGACTTTATATTAGAAAATTGTGAAAAAAGTGATTTTTTATGTTTAAGATTTTTTATTTTGGGTAAATACGTTATAGAGGTAATTGTAAGAATAAAGTAAACGATGCCTAGTATGAAGAAGATTGCTTGCCAACCTAAGAAAGTTTCAATCATTGTAGCAAAAATTTGTGATAGTACACTCGCAACAAGAAAACCAGAAGTGATAAAACCGATTGCTGTAAGACGTTTTTCAGGTGGGTATAATTCTGCGACGTATACTAGTGAAATGGGTACAAATGCTGCAGCCCCAACTGCTTGTAAAATTCGAAGGACAAGTAAGGTGGGATAGTGATTTACAATTGCGCCGATCAAAGTAACAATGCATAAAAAAGAAATGCCTGCTGTTAAAAAAATATTTCTACCATAATAATCTGATAATGGTCCATATATTAAGCAACAAATTCCATAACAAAGTGAAAAAGCACTTCCAATCCAAATTGCTTGCATTTCACTAATATGAAAATAGGTCATAAAGGTTTCCGTCAAAGGAATGGTCATATACATACTCATTAAAATAAACAACCCAGAAATCGATAAAAGAAAGGTAATAAGTGAATAACGAGGCTGGAGAAGTTTGGTTTGATTCATAACACTCTCCTTTTTAAATATTGGTTATTACTATTATATAAATCTTTTCTGGAAAAAATTAAAAACCCAGAAAGTTAGAAAATCTAACGTTTACTGGGTCCAGCTATCTATATTTAAAAGTGTTTCGATAGTATTCACTCCAAATTTGATATTTATATTTTGTAATTTGATTTATTTTTAAGCTACTTTATGAGTGTAGACATTTAGTAAAGCATCTAATTCTTGACTACATGTAACCGTATCAGGGTGTGTAAATCCAAGATCATTTGCCTTTTTATACATATCTTTTCTTTTCATTTCAATTGCAACTTTTAGAACTTTTCTAAATAAAAAGTCTTTCATACAGTCTTTCCTCCGTCTATTAATTGTGATTATGTGTTAGATTAGAATCTATTAAATTAATGAAAGCTTAACCATTGTATAATAGAAAAAATGAAAAATTTGTCGGATTGTGCATGAAAACGTATTGTTCACAAATTTGTCACATTCATATGCATAATTTGTTCAAATTTGTATTTTGGTTTTTAAAATATTTAAGGAATATTGACGAATAGGAGAAAATATGGTTCTTAACCTAGAGAATATTGCATTAAACGATATGAAGTTATGAGTGATATTCTATGCAAGAACTACTGTATTAGAATTTTTGACAATATAAAAAGAGCATCTTTTACTCGATGCCCCAATCGTAGTTAATTTGTATAGGATAAAATCGCGCTATTTTGATAAAATTCTAAAAATTTTGTCGCCTCATCACGAAGATTAAATTCAAACATACGATATGAATCTTGTTCAAAAACTGTAACAACCCACATTATTAAAACCTCCTAATAATCGTTTATCTATTTTTAAAACAGAGTAACCTGTAACTTCTTAATTTCAATTCCTAATACTTGAAATCCAGCATGCAAAATTGTCTATTTTGTATAGGATAAGATTGCTGAACCTTGATAACTTGCCATTACTAAAGTAGCTTCTTTTTTTTCCTCAAATTCGAACATACGATAAGAATCCTGTTCAAAAACTGTAACAACCCACATAATTGGATCTCCTTCCAAGTTTATTTATCTGTTATATAACAATTAAGAATATTATTCTTGTTGTTCATCATTGTTATATATCAACTAAGACTATTGTACATCCAAAAATGGTAAAGATAAATAGCTCGTGAAATGTTTCACATATCGTTCAATTTGTTAACGATTTCACAAAATAATTTTAAAAAAGCCGGCATATTTCCGACTTATCCTGGACCATTGAGGATAAGTATTATTGTAAACATTTTTAATATATTCATTAAGAATGGTGCATGGACACAAGGTAGAAACTATTATTTTAATATTTTTATAATCATATAACGTTTCATTAAGAAGAATAATTGCCACGCTTTTCGTAAGACAGTCTCGATCCTCAATCGTTAACGTACAACACTTTTCCTCGGGAATAACTAATTACTTCCCCACAATTAATGTTTTGTAAATGTTAACCTCGTCAATAACTATTTTGTACTGTCCATATTCGGATATGACTATCGGAAAGTCCTCGTTCTAATCCATTCAATTAAACAGGTCACTTCAACCATCTGTTGGTTCATATTACACCTATAAAAAAAGTAAGTACAAAAAAGAAATGTAATAAGACAAATAATTAATTTGACAATTTCAAATAGTGAAAATATAGTTATCTTTGTATTCAAATTTTAAGGGGATGATTTTTGATGAAAATTGTTGCACTTGTAGGGAGTCTGAGGAAAGATTCTTATAATATGCAACTTGCCAATACAATGAAGGAACGATATCAAGACAAGATAAATATTGAAATTGCCAATCTTGGCATTTTGCCATATTTTGATCAAGATGAGGAACTCAATCCTCCTCAAGTTGTAAGAGATTTTAAACAAGCTATTTCAAGTGCAGATGGGGTATTAATTGTGACGCCAGAGTATAATTGGTCTGTACCTGGAGTATTGAAAAATGCCATTGATTGGGCTTCTCGTGTGGATAAAGTGTTTGTAGGAAAGCCAGTGATGGTCGTAGGTGTTTCTATAGGTGCAATGGGAACAATTCGTGCTCAATTACATCTAAGAGACATCCTTTCTTCTCCCGGAATACAAGCAAAATTACTACCGCCAGCTTCAAATGAAGTGTTAGTTAATTTTGCAGCACAAAAATTCGATGTAGCAACTGGTCAATTAGTTGATGAATCAACCTTACATTTTTTAGATGAAAAGGTTAGTAATTTCATTCGATTTATCAGTGAGTAGGGTGTACCTTTCTAATTCGAAATGGAAAAAACCCGTGCGCTTTTTAATGAATAAAGTACTTTAATTCTGCTGTAAAAAAGCTAATAGTTTGTTCGAATTATAAATAAAAATTAGTACAAGCATTGAAATATCTGTACGTTCGTACTAAAATTTGGATATGAATACACATAATACATTAAAAAATCAAAATAATTATAGTTTCATTGAACAGGCAAGAAGAGGTCAAATTGTAGATTGTGCAATTGATACAATTGTAGAATTGGGATATGCACAATGTTCAATAGGGCAAATTGCGAAAAGAGCGAATATAAGTAAAGGTGTTATTTCGTATCACTTTTCAAGTAAAGAGGAGATTTTTGAACAAATTATTAAGAGATATGATGAGTTAAGTAACTCTATTTTTGTCCCGCAGTTTGATATGCAACTCTCACCTAGAACGATGCTTCAAAAATATATAAAGTCATATTTGGAATTTGTTAATCAAAATCGAAAACTTGTTTATTCCTGTATAGAAATAGAGATTAACTCTAGAACAAAGGAAGGGAATCTTCAATTTTCTCGTGTTTTAAATGAAAAGAAATATGAAACGATTGAATATATTTTACTATTAGGAATGAAAGATGGTTCTTTTAGAAGGTTTAGTAAACAATCCAGAAGAGTGATGGCTCAAACGATTGAAAGTGTTATTAACGGATTTAGTATAGAAGTAATCAGAAATTCGACGTTAGACGTAACTGAATATATAAATGAACAACTAATGATCTTCGATTTAGCAACGAGAGTAAACTAAAAAGAGACGACTCAATGAGCGTCTCTTTCAACCTTTTTAAGCTACTAAATATAAGTTCGTAAAAGTAATAACTGCTGGATAGTTTGTAATTTCTAATGCAGCTTGCGCTTCTTCTTTTGTGTCAAATTCATAAATATGAATTGTTTCTTGTTCAAATACAGTTAGTACCCATTTCATAGTGGTAAGCCTCCTAATGTGTTTTGTGATATCTATTTTCAGAAATTTTAAACTTATTTATATGACTTATTTAGTATACGATAAAATGGCGGATCCTTTAAAGCCGTTCAGAACCTTATTAGCTTCTTCTTTATTAGTGAATTCAAAGATACGAATTGAATTTTTTTCAAAAACTGTTACAACCCACATATCGGATCGCCTCCAAATGATTGTTTTGTTGTTATATAACACATTCACGGTTAACTGTTTATTTTGGTTTGTGTTATATATCAACCTTTGACATCATTGTACACTGAAAATTGGTAAATGAAAATAGAAAGTGAAACAATTCACATATTGTTCAAAAATGTATTTTTCTTTTTTGACAATAATGTAAAGTAGTATCAAATAGGGAATTCCACTCAGGAAACATATGTATTAAATCAAATCATTTCAGTTAATAGAAATGGTAATTATGAACGTGTTGAAATGTAGACATTTTAACATAATCTATTGAAAGGGAATGTTATGGAAAAAATTGAATTAACCGTATTTACCCCACATAATTGTGGGAATTCACCGCAAATCAAGTTAATAAAAGAATTAAACATTTACATGGCAAAATTAGAATTTCGATTTTTCTATGATTATCTTACTGATAATGTACAATGGAACATTCTAGGGCTACGAAAATTAATAGGAAAAGATAAAGTGATAGAAGTAATGGAAGAAATCGAATTTGATAATGTACTTGAGTTAAATTTGCATTCAATTATATCTCATGGTACTGCAGGTGCTGTTAATGGAGTTGTCACCATGGAAAATCAGAAACAGTATGCTTATTGTAGTATTTATACATTTACAAGTAACAGTGATGATGGAAAAATAAAAGAAATGACAACGTATTTTTATGAAGTAAATGATTAGATAGATACAACATATTTAGGAATCTATTTATTTACTTTTATTTTTTCAATTTTTTAATTTCCTCATTTAATAAGTAAATTTGTTTTTCCATTTCTTGAATTTTATGATCAAATCGCTTTTCCATTCTTTTATGCTCTTTCATTTTGTCAATAGCAAGAAGGGATCCCCCGATTGCTTGAATAAATTCACCAAGTGAAGAAATAAAACCACCAGCAACAATTAACTTTGCTCCTGTTCCATCATGATCTGGATGTTCTTTATTCGACATTTTCTACACCTCGTTCCTTTTTCACTTATTATTTTATGTCATTTATAACGCATCACCTCGGCAAACGCACAACATTCGTACAAAAGCATCTCGAATTATATGGACTGGATAAAAAAATTAATCTCTAGTCATCATGGATCTTTATCAATTTTATATATTAGAATGTAATTTCATTAAATGGATGGGGGAAATCAATGAAAACATGGTCAAAAGATTGTGAAATTAATGCTCCAATTGAAGTGGTATGGAAATTATTCGATGGAAGTTTAGAAGATATGCAAAAAATTATGCCACAAGTAGTATCAAATCAACTTGTTCATGAGACTGATGACAGAGTCGGAAGTATCTTTCGACAAAGCTATCGTGAAGGAAAAAGAGTTATGGAATATGATGTGAAGGTGTTAGAATACAAAAATAATCCTGATGTAAAACAAATGAAAATTACATTCAACCTTGCAAATATGTTTGATATTACCGCTAATTACGAATTAAATAGATTAAGTGAACAAACAACATATTTTAAATATACGACAACCAATAATCCGTTGAAATGGTTCATCAAACTAATGTTAACGTTTGTAAAATCCGATAAAGTGGTAGTTGATTTTGTTGAACGAGTTAAAAATGTGGCAGAAAAGGAAGCGCTATTATAATTAATAGATTCAATTCGGTATAAATTAATAAGGGTAATAGAAAAGGGCTGTCTCCTGACAGCCCCATTTTTTTGTTATGGATTTACAGCATCAAGTTTTTTAATTAGCTCTTGTGTTAAAAGAAAGGATTTCGATTCAAGTTGTTTCTTTAAAACATTCATATCAGCCTCAATTTGTATAATCTTTGGCACAATATGATTTACTGGTGTTAATAGGGTCGAGCTTTTAATGGCATGTCCTTTAATGGTATCCATTTCATCAAAAACTCTTTCAATATCATCGTGAAGTTGGTCAATATAATTTTTTAGGAGGTTAATTCGTTCACCGTACTTTTCAATTTGATTAGTTATAAGTTGATCGTCATTTTGAACAGGTTTCACAGAATTTTTCATCGAATACTGTAAATCTTGCCATTGTTTAAGTGTATCTTTTAATTGTGATTGAGAGGTAGTAATTTCATAAACGGCGTTGTTTGTATCGAGATTTGAAATTTGTAGCTCCGCAATTGCATTTTGAACATTATTCTGGGCAACATGCATTTCTTGAAGGGATATATTCGAAATACTTTGAGCTGCTTGAAGCTCAAAAATTGAATTTTTTATACCATCGATTGAATGTTGTATTTGACTAACGGAAGTTTGTAAATCGTCAATTGACTTTATATCCAAGTAAGGCGTATCTGTTTCAATCGAAATCGAAGTAATCTCATTAAACGTGTTTTTCAATTCTACTTGCGTTGTCTTTATTTCTTCTACATCATTTTTCATTGCAGATTGCGACGAATGTAGTTCGTTGACTTTATGACTCAATTCTTCCATAGATCGCTGTAAATCCAAAATAGAGATATTAGTTTCATCAATCTTAATACTAGTATCGGATAAAATATGGTGTACCTTCTCAGAATCTGATTGAACATTGGATTCACGATTTATAAGGGAAGTTTTGATTTCGTTCATTTCGGACTGTAAATCTGAAATGGAAGAACAGATCGATTTTTGAGTAGATTCAAACAAAACTATTGCTTGAACGATATAATTATTTTGCGATTCCAAAGAAGGTGTTTCTAAACCATTTACAGATGGGTTGTCTTCAACAGGGTCAGTTGCTCCATTTTGTATGGATTCTAATACTTGAATGGATTGCTTCATATTAAATTGTGAAGATTGTAATTCTTGTATGGCTGATGTTAGTGTAGTTTGTGATTGTTCAATACTATCCATTTTCTTCAAAATTTCCTCTAACAATTCTCTTTTTGTTGGCATAAACTTTACCCCCTTTATTATTGGAACCTATGGATTCGCTCGTTGTCATTTGTAAGTTAAATATTACCACAATATTCCCATTCTATATAGTTTATTCATATGCACATGAGAACTTTACTAGTTTCCAAAATAATTTTCAAAAAATTAATAGAAACAATAAGTTTTAGCTTTTTTTATTAAACTAGAAAGTAAATTCTGAACATATGTTTCTCTATTTTGGACAAAATAAGTTAGAGAAATTGTGAGGTGACGAGAGTGAATATCGAAAGATCGTCTAATTGGAGAGAAGATTTTAATAAACGGTTTGGTGAAGATGGCCCATGGGATAGTTGGTCATTATATAAAATGAGCTATGAAATTGAGAAGATGAATTTAATCCCTGAATTTTCAGGATTGCAAGCACCAAAATTTTTGACCAATTTAATGTTTTTACCTCATCAATTGGAAGCTGCTCAAACAGTCATCGAAAAAATGAATGGAAAAGCAATATTAGCCGATGAAGTAGGGCTTGGGAAAACGATTGAAGCTGGACTAATTATGAAGGAATATATGATCAGAGGGATCGTAAAGAAAGCACTTATTTTAGTTCCAGCTTCATTACAAAACCAATGGGTTACGGAACTGAATGTTCGTTTCTTTATCCCAGCCATACCATATAGAAAGAATACCCCATTAGATCAATACGATGTGGTGATCATGAGTATGGATACTGCTAAGAAAAGCCCTCATAGGGAAAAAATCTATGAACAAGATTATGACATGATTATTATAGATGAGGCACATAAGTTAAAAAATCATAAGACGCAAATATATGAATTTGTACAAAGTTTAAAAAAGAAATTTTGTCTACTACTTACTGCGACTCCAATTCAAAATGACGTGTATGAAATATTTTATTTAGTTTCACTGCTAAAACCAGGTCATTTAGGAAATTTTGAAACGTTTCAATCCTCATTCTCTGCTACAAAACACACATTAAAAGAGGAAAAGTATTTGAAAGAACTTGTAAACCAAGTGATGGTTCGAAATCGTAGACAGGATACGGGAATTGAATGGACCAGTCGTAAAGTGCATACAATACCAGTCACGTTTACGGAAGGCGAACGTCAGGTTTACGATATGATTTATGATTTAAAAAACGTTTCTTCTATGTTCTCTAGTTCATTCACAATGGTTACTTTGCTAAAAGAAATGTGTAGTAGTAAAGAAGCAACATTCTTAACACTTAATAAGATGCTTGAGAAGTGTGTGACAAAAGAAGAAACCGATTATATTGAAAGTATTATTGCAAAAATGATGGAATTAGAAGTGAACTCAAAAGCAGAAAAAGTGCTTGAAATTATAAAAGCAGCTAACGATAAAGTACTAATCTTTACAGAGTACCGTGCAACCCAAGCCTATCTACAATGGTATTTATATACAAATGGAATATCAAGTAGTCTCTTCAACGGGAAATTTAGTAAGAGTAAAAGGGATTGGGTGAAGCAATTATTTAGAGAAAGAGACCAAGTGTTAATCGCAACAGAATCAGGCGGTGAGGGGATTAACCTTCAATTTTGTCATCATGTAATCAATTACGACTTACCTTGGAATCCTATGAAAATAGAACAAAGAATTGGACGTGTGCATCGTTTAGGTCAAGAAAATGATGTGCAAATTTATAACCTCGCCATTGAAGATACAATTGAACAAAAAATATTGGATTTGTTAAGTGATAAAATCGATGTATTTGAAAAAGTAGTTGGAGATTTAGATGATATTTTGGCAACGTAAGATTCAACGATTATGTTACTTAGAACATTTAACATGTTTATTACTAGAAGAATTTACGAAAGGAGAATGATTACTAATGTTTGCAACCCAAGTTCATGATTATTTACGAACCTTTTTCCGTGAAACAAATTGTGAGATTGAATATGACGAAGGGTATATGATGACTGTCCAGTTAACGATCGATATAGATAAAAAAATTATGAATCGTCCATTTTATTGGCAGTATGTTGAAACGACTGGAACACCTCCAAACCCAGCAAGACTGACGCTAATTACAGATCGAAGTAAAGTGGAAAATCAATTTATCGGAGAAATGATTCACTTTGGCTCAAGACGTCTAAATCAAATTTTTAAAGCAACAAAAGAATTAGGTTCCTTTGTCAAAATGTATCAGCAAGTTTCGAACACACAAAATGGAATTCGACCAACACTCACACCTTATTTTTGTGTCAATTATAAGATTTCTTATTACTGTGATCAAACAAAAGAAAAGATGTATTCATTAGGAATTAACTTAATCAATGGCAATATACAGCATGAATTTCATGAATCCATTTATGAACTTGATTTACAGAATACACAACCAGAAGAGACATTTTGTTTGCCATACATTATTAAACCGCACCGGGGATTAGAAAGATTAGATGAACTTATTCAAACAATCGTACAAAACGATGATCACTCATGGGCACACGAAGCAAATTTGAGATGGGAAAAAGAGCAAGAAGTGTTAGATTATTTTTATGAAGGTGTGGAGGAAAAACCGGAGTGTTATGAAATAGAAAAGAAAGCTTTACAAGAACGGTTTAATCCAAGAATTAAAGTAGAAATCATTAACGGTGGATTATTTTACTTATTATAGATATACGGCAGGTTGCCAAGTAGATTTGGCAACCTTAAATTTTAAAAAAATGTCATTACTTAATAATATTTAACTTTAAATTGCATATAGTTATATAGTAGAGAATAGTATAATGATTATGTTATTTAGAAGATATCTAATCCTACCTTGGTAGAATTGAATTTGGTATAAAAGTACCGATGCGAATTGAATGAATCCTTAAAACTTCGTATAAATGATGAGGTTGATGATAGGTCTGTTTACTTTCTTAAAAAGTGCTTATGTTTTCTTAACTTTATAAACCCTCTTTTTGTCCTTCCTTACTATATAAGGAAGGAATTTTTTTGTGCGAAAATATAGGACGAATACGTTAAGATGGCATAGTTTTGGATAATTTAGTAATAACGGCATGAATTAACAATAAGTGAGGTGTGGTCGATGAGTAGGAAAAAGTATTATTTATTATTATTATCTGTACAAATCGCTGTTGCTATTATCGTATATGTATCCTTAAGTTCAGTACCTTCAGAGAATATGGAAGTTGAAAATAAGGAAAATGAAGCCAAACAAGTTTACTGGACTTATGAAGAAGAAAATGGTCCAACAAAATGGGTAAGTGTTGACCCGTCATATTTAGCTTGTGGAGGTGGAAATGAACAATCTCCTATCAATATTACGGATGCGAGTGTGTGGGAAAAACAAATATTTGAAAATGTAGAATTGGATTATTACCCGACAAAATTTTTAATCGAGAATACTGGTTATACAATCGAAGCGAAGGATCCAACAGCTAAGAATATGTTAACAATTGATGGCAATGATTATCAGCTCAAGGGAGTTCACTTTCATATTCCAAGTGAGCATCAATTAAATGGACAAACATTTAATATGGAAGGTCATCTCGTCCATCAAACGAAAGAAGGGAAAATTGCAGTTATCGGATTTTTAATTGAAGAAGGGAAGGTTAACACGGATTTCGCGGAGATGTGGTCACTTTTACCAACTGAGAAAACGGAGCAACCAGTTGAATTGAAACATTCAATCGATTTACTTGAAGTCTTACCTAACGATAAAACGATGTATCAATATAGTGGATCCTTAACCACACCACCTTGTACAGAAGGAGTAACTTGGATTTTATATAAGCAACCAGTTGAAATGTCTGCTCAACAAATTGAAGCGTTTGCACATATTTTTCATCAGAACGCTCGACCCTTACAACCATTAAACAATCGTAAAGTCTATAAAAATAACTGACATAACGAATGCCAAACAAAAAGATGGCCACTCTAGAAGAGTGGCCACCATATTAGAAGTTTTCTATGTCAAATACTTCTACATCGATGATTCGAGCACCAATTTTAGTAAGTAGTGGTTCAATCTCTTTAATCGTTTTGTTCGTAGCACCTTTACTCAATGTTACAATAACCCTTCTTAAGTACCATTCCTTATCATCAAGTGATAAAACACATTGGATAGGATGCTTTTTCTTAATTTCTGATAATGTTTTTGCTAATATTCCGTCCGTTTCTGGGAAAGCAAGTGTTAATGCGCAGCTTCCTGATTTATAACCCCATGCATCTTCAAGAATTTCAAATATTTTAGAGTGTGTAAGAATGCCTGCGAATGATCCATTTTCGTCTAGAACCGCTAAATAAGGCAATCGTTTAATAGAGAAAAATACTTGGTAAAAAGAACTTCCTTCACTAATAAATCCATCTTTGTCTGTTAATAGTTCAGAAATTGCTACATCCTCATCATGTTCTAATTGATGTTCGAGAATATGGACTTTGTACGCATTACCAACAAACTTTTTCCCGCTCTCATCTAATACCGGAATGCAACGATATCCTGATGTCTTTAATTTTGCTAATACATCAGAAGCAAGATCCGACTCTTTGCAAAATACAACGTCTTCCTTTGATAAATATCTTTGTTTAACAATCATATTCTTCTTCCTTTCAAAAAGATTCTGCCATACTTTGTGTGATTAGGGCAGAATTCTAGTAAGCTATTCAACTATATGACAGGATTCTACCAGTTATACATATAAATTACAATATACTTTTTTAAATAATTTGAATTTTTAAATTATTTAGATTGAATGTCACTATATTTTCACTTCTTGCATGTAATGAGTCATTGTTAGAACATTCAAAATAATAGATAATAAAAAGATGAAATCTTTTGTTAACAATAGGAGGGACATAGATGTCACATCAAGTAGAAACAATTCAATTACAGAATAGGGCACGATTACTCGTAAAATGTCCTGATAAACCGGGGATTGTTTCGGTACTATCAAGTTTCTTATTTAATCATAATGCAAATATAATCGAGTCAAGTCAATATTCGAGTGACCCAGAAAACGGTACCTTCTTTATAAGAATCGAATTTCACTGTGAAGGGTTACTGGAGAAGTCATCTCAAATGGAAAACGCATTTGAGGAAATTGCACGTGAATACAGTATGGATTATCGTTTTTATTACTTACATAAACGACAACGCTCTGCTATTTTCTGTTCCAAGGAATTGCATTGTTTACATGAGCTGTTATGGGAATGGCAGATTGGTGATTTAGAAACTGAAATTGCCCTTGTAATCAGTAATCACGAAGATGCACGTTCAATCGTAGAATCTTATGGAATTCCGTTTTATTATTTACCGGCAAATAAAGAAATTCGTAAAGAAGTAGAAGCAAAGCAAATACAATTGATGGAAGAATACGGTGTAGAGTTACTAATTCTGGCACGTTATATGCAAATATTAACTCCTGAATTTGTTGATCACTTTGAAAACCGGATTATTAACATTCACCATTCTTTTTTACCTGCATTTATAGGTGCAAACCCATATGAAAGAGCCCATAAAAGAGGAGTTAAACTAATTGGTGCAACTTCACACTATGTGACAAATGAATTAGATGAAGGGCCAATTATTGAGCAGGATGT
>DATMFE010000367.1:0-7318 GCA_035556295.1 Ureibacillus sp. | reverse complement strand
AGCCTTCGATATAAGTCGATTTGCTCCTGAAGAACTGTATCATGTAAGTCACTAGATAAAGTCAATCTCTGTTGTTCCTGGAGATTAAACATCATACGAATCAACCAGCTAGGCGTTTCGTTATTTGATGTTTTGGTTCCTATCTCATTCAATAAAGTTTCAATTATATTAAGGTTTTCAAATACCATCACTGAATAATGTGAGAAAGTTTCCAACCAAATTACATCCATCGTTTCACGAATTGCTTCTGCTTTAAGAGAAATAATGTATGGCTGCTGATTTTTTTCACCTATCTTAATGAAAATACTGTCAGAGATTTTAACTACCTTACCATTCCCTATATCATTCTCCATTGCAAACTTTTCAGGAACAGAAGAAAGGATTTTCGGATTTGATTCTGGAAGAATTGAAACTAACTCTCTCATCATTCGCTCCTCTAGATCTGCCAGTTTCATGACTGCTGTTAAATCATTTGAGTAGCTTCTAAGACTAGTTTGCAAAAGTTCATGTCGATTTTTATGATATTGCAGTTCTAATTCAGCCCGTTTCCGTTCAGTAATATCCCGGGTAGAAACCACTTGAAGATAATTTTCTGTTCCTGGAAGTGGGGTGGTTTTACATTCAGCGAATCGAACTTCTCCATTTTTTCTAATCATACGATATTCGCTAGAGTTACTTTTTTCAGAATCTAGCAGATGCTTATGTCGTTTCATCATCATTTCCCTATCTTCAGGATGAAGGATAGTAAAAGCATCTACATCTTTTAATTCTTCAGCACTATAACCTGTTATCTCATAGAAACTTGGCGTCGCATATTGGATATGACGATTTTGATCAACAATAAAGAGCATATCGCTTGTATAATTTAAGATGGTCTCAAAAAATTGAACACTATATTTCATGAATACACCACCAATCATCCTATTCTTTATTTCTAGTTTACCTGAATTTTTAAGGTCTTGAACCGAAAAAATCTTGCGTGACTAGCGCTTATTTATAGGAATCAGCCATTTATCCTTGAACACTTCTAACTTATTAATTTATAAAAAAATAAACCACATTCCGTGGCTTATTCTTACATAACTATAATTATTCATGTTAGTGATTAATCGGGATATCAAGCCTTACATGTAGACCTTTACCTGGACTAGAATCAAATGTAATATTGCCTCCAAGGCTTCTTATTCTTTCCCTCATTCCTGATAGTCCGATACTCTTATATGTCGGTGTAAGTTTTTCTGTCTCAAAACCTATTCCATCATCAGAGTAGTGAAGTATAACTTTATCTTCTTGTCTTTCGATATAGAAATAAAGATTACTAGCTTTAGAATGCTTTCCAGCGTTATTCAGTAACTCTTGAACAGTTCGATAAAGTCCAATCGTTTCATCTTCATTTAAACCAATATCTTCTGAATTTTTCATTGTGTAGTTTATTTTGAATGTCGACGATAATTGCGTACAATCAAATAAATCCTCTAATGATTTTAATAGACCTATCTCACGTAGTAGTGGTGGACGCAACTCATTACAAGTCATTTGAATCTGATGTATCGACTCTGATAAACCTTTTTCAATTGCTTTAAGCTGGGTTTGGGTTTCTCCATCAAAACTATACTCTGTAATAATTTGGTTTAGCTTCTTATATAAAGCCATTTGATCCTTTAGTACATTGTCATGTAAATCCCTTGATAATTCCACTCGTTGTTTTTCGGATAAATTAAATAATAATCTTAAAATCCAATGTGGCCGATTATTTGTTTGTATAGCAGCCTCTAATTGGTTCGATAAATTTTCTATAACATGCAAGCTTTCAAAGACCATCACCGTATAAAAAATAAACGTTTCAAACCAGATGGAATCCATTGATTCCTTAAGTGAACTTTCATTAATCGTTAGTAAATATGCTTTATCATGACGATGACCAAGTAAAACATGTATCTGATGATGAATATGTTGATGTTTGCCTATTATTAATTTTGGTAGATAAGGGAGTAATTCAAGAGGGGCATCCCCTTCAAACGTTTCCGTTACACGATTAAAAACACTAATTGACGGTTGGGATTCAGGAAGTACGTAAACAAGTTCCTGTATTAACTTATTCTTAAGTTCTGACAACTTTGTTACTTGCGATAAATCTTGTGAGTAATTTTTCAAATGATTCTGTAATTGTTGATATCGATTCTTTCTTTTTTCCAGCTCATTTTCCATCGATTTTCGTAATGTAATGTCTCTAATAGAGACTACAACTAATTTATTTGCATCGTTTGGAATTGGCATTACCCGTGATTCAAGAAATTTAATGTCACCATTTTTGTGGAAAACACGATACTCATCTACCTTAGGTTTCTTTAAAACGATTGATTCACGATGGGAGTTCATCAATCGTTCTCGATCTTCATGATAAACTGGATCAAAAGCATTTTTCCCGATAATATCTTCGGAACAATAACCTAGTATCGATTCAAAAGAGGGTGTAACAAACCGGACAATTTGGTCTTGATCAAGAACAAGTAGGATATCTTGTATATGCTTTGTAATCAATTCAAACTCCCAGTTCGATGGGCTAATTTTTTCCAACCTCACACACCACCTAACTATCAAAATTTACCTTTAAATTCCATTTTACATGATAAAGAAGTCACTGAATAGAAAAAAATCATCCAACAATTTATGAAATAAAAAATGTCCGAAAAGTGACTCTCGGACATTCTGGAACCAATATTTATTACATTAAATAAAAGACTCTATACGGCTGATACCCACTTCACTTTTTTAGTTGGGATCAACTTAGTCTTATCTTCACTTTGTTTTGAATGTAATTCACTATAATATCCATTCAAGCGCATTAAGCTTTGATGACTACCCTTTTCAATGATTTCACCATCTTTAAGGACAAATATAGTATCAGCATTGACTATTGTAGAAAGTCTATGGGCAATCATAATGACCGTTTTATCTTTTCCAACTTCAAAAATCGATTGTTGGACGAGCTTCTCACTTTCATTATCTAGAGCACTTGTCGCCTCATCTAATATTAATATGGAAGGATTCTTTAAGAAAACCCGCGCAAGTGCAATTCTTTGCTTTTGTCCTCCTGAAAGTTTGACCCCTCGTTCACCAATTTCCGTATCATATCCATTTGGTAATTTGTTAATAAATTCATCGGCAAAAGCTTTCTTTGCAGCAATTTCAACTTCCTCATCAGTTGCTTCTGGTTTTCCAAGCTTAATATTCTCTTTGATGGATGAGCTATATAAAAAGTTATCTTGTGTTACAATTCCCATTTGATTACGTAAACTGGATATCGCATACTCTTTTATATTCTTACCATCGATTTGGACTTCTCCTGAACTGGCATCATACATTCTCATGAGAAGTTGTAGGATTGTACTTTTTCCTCCACCGCTTTCACCAACAAAGGCATACGTTTTACCCTTTTCGATTTTAAAACTCACTTGATTTAATATTTGACGGGATTGATCATAAGAAAATGATACGTTCTTAAAGTTAATAGACTTCTTGAACGAATTTAAAAGGCTTGGATCTTTTTTTTCTAAAATTGTTTGTTGAATGTTTAAAAAATCGAAAATTCGTTGAATGGCAACACTTCCCTCTGTAACAACAGGGAACGCTTGAACTAGTGCGGCGACAGGGCTTCTCATTTTTTCTACATAGGCAAAAAACGCTATTAAACTCCCGATAGTTAGATTCCCTTCAATAACAAACCAACTTGCAATAAAAGCTACAAGTAAGGGTGTAAAATCGATTAGCACATTAACGGATGATAACGAAAGCGCATTGATTTTAGCATGTCGATCTGTTAACTCTTCATATTGGTTAAGTCGTTCATTTAATTCCTGTTTGTCACGATTTTCAGCAGAAAACAACTTAGAAATAAACGCCCCTTGGATTTTTTCAAATATAAAACCATTTAATATAGAGCGCTCATTCATCATGTTCCTAGTAGAAATCTTAAACTTTTTAGAGAAAAAGTGTGCTAATGAAAATTGAATAGCAATTAGTACAATTGAAATGATGGCAAGGTTCGGATTAAGTACAAACATAATGCCAATAACCGTAACTAGCACAATCATTTCGATTAAAATGTTGCCAAATGTTGCGGTCAAATACCCCTTCACCTTTTCTACGTCATCAAAAAAGCGTGTTCCAATTTCACCACTCTTATTGTCGGTAAAATATTTCGCATCAAGCTTATGAATTTTACCAAAGATATCCTGACGGAGATTTTTAAGTATATTGTTATTCGCAGTGTGAATACAATACTGTCTAACATACTCCATTGGATAGCGAATTACTATAAAAATGAAAACCATGCAAGTTGCTATTAGAAGAAGCTGTTCGAATTTTTCTTTAGTTGTATAACTACTACTTTGAAGTAGCACATCAAAAATATATTTTAGAATAAGAGGAACAGACAGCGGTATTAAAAAGCGAAACAAACTCCCAATAAATCCCCAAAAGTAATACAATGCTTCCTTTTTTACATAAGGTAAAAACTGCTTATGCATTTGTGAACCCCTCTCGTAATGTAAATCAATTTTTTCTATCACTAACTTTACACTTTTAGCTAGCTTTTAAAGCGCAGACTTCCTGCAAGGGGTCCGCAAGTTCTTTGCGTTGTTAGCACAAATTATTTCGGTAATTATTTGACCATCTGCATCACTAATCTAGTATTCTTGAATCCTTGTTCAGTCTTTTGGTAGTGGTATTAAATCCATTAATTTGAGATTATAATGCTATAATTAGTAATTGAGGAGTTGATAATTTTGATCAAAATTATTACAGACAGTTCCGCAGATTTACCTAATGAAATGGTTGAAAAGTATGACATCACCATTGTTCCTTTAACAGTTAGTATTGAAGGAAAAGACTACTTAGAGAAAATAGATATTTCCCCTCAAGAATTCTTTAAAAAAATGTTTTCAACAAACGAATTACCAAAAACTTCACAACCATCACCTGCCTCATTTGCTGAAGCCTACTCAAAATTTAGTGAGGATACAGAACTTCTTGTGCTTACAATTTCATCAGGACTTAGTGGTACCTACCAATCAGCTATTCTAGGAAAAGATTTAACAGATGCAAATGTCACTGTTTTCGATACACTAGCAGGTTCAGTTGGCCATGGTTTATTAATCATTAAAGCGGCAGAGCTTGCAAATCAAGGCTACACGATGGAAAAAATCATCGAAGAACTTCTGGAATATAGAGAAAAAATGAACTTTCTCATTGTTCTAAACACCTTAGAAAATATCGTGAAAGGTGGCCGACTTAGCAAATTTCAAGGCTCCCTGGCAAAGCTATTAAACATCAAAGTCATTGCTGAACGTATAAATGAAGGAAAAGTTGGAATCGTAGAAAAAATTAGAGGTAAGAAAAAATTACAAAGTCGAGTTCTAGATCTCATTGAAGAGAGAGGGAGTGATTTATCACAAGTTACATTTGGGATATCACATACTGGCAATCTAGAAGAAGCAGAAACTCTAAAACAAGATATTATTCAACGATTTCAACCTAAAGATGTCATCATTACCTATATGGGAGCAACGATGGGAACCTATGCTGGAAAAGATGGGATGATTATTTCTTTCTAAACAAAAAGCCGAGAGGAATTATTCTCTCGGCTACACTATCATTATTCCCTAATAAGTTTAATGAAATAAACCAGATTCACTTGATTTCTGTTTTAACTTCCTAGTCCGTTTATTTATCAATTCTTTTAAAAAAACACCTATGAAAAGTGCCACCGCCCCAAATAGTACTATAAAGATTACATCATTAAGAACCCTACTCCATACAATTCCTCCAACCGCTTCACGCATTAGGTCAATTGCATACGTAAACGGTAAGAAGGGGTTAATCAGTTGAAAGAATTTTGGTAGTAACACAACTGGGTACGTTCCCCCAGAACCAGAAATTTGAAGTACTAGTAAAACAATTGCCAATGCTTTTCCTACATCCCCAAATACAGATACTAAAGTGTACACAATTAAAATAAACACAGTACTACATAAAAGCCCAAATAAAATAAACCAGAATGGCTCTTTTACTTCTACTTTTAAGATAAGGATGTTACCTAATGTTACAATTAATGTCTGGAAAATACCTATGCTTAAAAATGTGAATAAACGTCCAAAATAGATTTGCCTTTTTGTATATGTTGCCAATTTACTTACATCTGTAGATAACAATGAAATTAACAATAATCCTCCTACCCATAATGCTAAAACTGTATAAAATGGTGTCATTGCAGTTCCATAATTAGGAATAGGAAAAAGTTTCGTTTCATTGAGTACAACCGGTTCAGCAAAGAAACTGCGTTTTTCTTCTGGATTATTTTCTAATAGCTGAATTATTTCATTGATATCAGCTTCACCTTGAATCTGTCGAATCTTATCTGCTAAATCCTTGATTTTATCATTCACGTAAGGAATTTCTCCGCTAACATCATTTAGAATTCCTCTTCCCTTTGATAAATTAGACTTAGTTCGAGACAATATGTTCTCTACATCTGGTGTCATCGATTGAATCTCTACCAAGATGCTTCTTGCATTAGCTAACTTTTCTTTTGCACTGGCAACTTCTTCTCTTACAGTAGGTTCGATCGTTTCCTTAAACTCTTTTACAAATGCATCTAGTTGTTGACTAATTGTTCCTGTACGTCCCTTAATATCAGAAAGAAATTGATTTACATTGGACTGTTTATCTTCAATAAAAGAGTTTATTTCATTTGCCTGCACCTGCAAGTCCTGTAATTTATTATCTATTTTATCTAATTCGCTTATTGTATTACTAATTAACCCCTGGTTATTAACAGGAGCTCCCATACTACTCCCTTGATCATTAAACGATTCATCATTTGGATTGTTTACTTTTTGAATTTGATTTAGATTATTTTTTATGATGCTTATCGACTGTAACGTATCATTTATTTGTCCAATTAGATTATTACTTATTTGATTTCCTTCCGATAAATCGATTGTTGAAGGATCAATACTATTAACTAACTGATTTATTTGGGATGATGTGTTCTGTGCTTTTGTTAAGTGCTCATCGATTTTCGGAGAAACAATTGCCAAACGGTCCTCTGCTTCTTGTAAAATCCGTGTAGTATTATCTATAGTTTGTAGCCCACTCGCTGTTGCTTCCTCTATTTCTGGAATGAGAGCCTGTGCTTGTATTATTAAATTATCCGCTTTTTCTGCGTCTACTATCGTATCATTAATAATCCCTTGTATTTCTGGCAGCTTTTCTTCCAATATAAATATATAATCTTCGAATTTTTTAATATCTGGAA
>DATMFE010000366.1:0-6235 GCA_035556295.1 Ureibacillus sp. | reverse complement strand
GTTGCTTATGCAAATCCAAGTATTCTTGGACTCATTGATACCCTCAGCGGTCCGCTAGTTGCTGCTATCTTATGTGTATTACCAATGTATACAATCCGTAAAGTACCTGTACTAGCTAAATACAGAGGGAAAATGAGCAATGTGTTTGTCATTGTTGTAGGTGTGCTCACTGTCCTAGCAAGTATTAAAGCATTTTTCTAATTCACTATTGTTGTATAAATAGCGTCGTAGTTTTCAAGTATGAAGAGTGTCAAGATTTTCTTCTCATTCAATTCACTTTTTCTGGAAAATAAGCGGCTGTGTACTGCTGAGTGTACGTTGAAAAATGCTAACATCTTGCTAACATTTCTCTCCTTAAATTAGAGGTTTCTCATGAGTTGCGCAAACTTGTGAGAAACCTCTTTTTTTATTTCTTTTTTTACGTGCAGATAGACGTTTTTTCCTGTTTATCGAAATTTGGACACGCAGACGAAGTCATAAGGTGTTGGGGGAAATGAGTGAAATCTTTGCGGTGCTTAATGCTGAATTCTGGTTGCACGGCATGGTGTAATCTGCCCATAAATTCAAATCCTTGACAGGCTTAAGGATTTTTATGTAGGATGAAAAAGCTATATGCTAACATCTTGCTCAAATTTAGAAGGTTTCTCGATAATTTTCAAATTGACGGGAAGCCTTCTTTCTGTTTGGCTTGAGGAAGAAAGTAGACAGAACGGTGTTTCTCCCGCAATTTTGGACAGTAAATCTGTCCCTTTACCCCCCTGAAGGTAAGTAAGTGCTTCTACATTAAGAATAAGCAACTAGAAAAAGTGGATAATACAATTTAGTGGTAAATAAAAATATGCAGGTTTTAGAGGTGAATAAAAATATGCAAGTCGGATTAATCGGTTTAGGGAAAATGGGATTGAATTTAGGTCAAAATATGTTAGATCACAATCATTCAGTTGTTGCATATGATTTAAATCCAAAGGCAGTAGAAGAAATGAATAAATTAGGAGCTCAAGCAACATCTAATTTAGAAGAATTAGTACAGTCATTAGCAAAACCTAGAATAATATGGATGATGGTTCCACACACTGTCGTAGATTCCGTTCTAAGTGATATTACTCCATTGTTGGAAAAAGGCGATATTGTGATTGAAGCAGGTAATTCCCATTATAAAGAATCCATTCGTCGATACAATGAATTAAAGGAAATAGGGGTTCGCTTTATGGATGCCGGAACTTCAGGCGGAATGGAGGGAGCTCGTCATGGAGCTTGTTACATGATTGGCGGTGACCAAGAAGCTTGGGAAGTTGTTGAACCGCTTTTCCGTGATACAGCTGTAGAAAATGGCTATTTATATGGAGGGAAAATTGGCAGCGGACATTTCTTAAAGATGATTCATAATGGTATTGAATACGGCATGATGGCTGCCATTGGCGAAGGCTTTGAGGTATTAGAAAAAAGTGAATTCGATTTTGACTATGAGAAGGTAGCGAGAGTTTGGAATAATGGATCTGTTATTCGTTCATGGTTAATGGAGTTAACGGAGAACGCCTTTTCTAAAGATGCGAAGCTTGATGGAATTAAAGGAGTTATGCATTCATCAGGTGAAGCAAAATGGACACTTGAGACAGCTTTAGATTTGCAAACATCAATACCTGTGATTGCTCTGTCACTATTATCCCGTTATCGTTCTTTAGATACAGATACTTTTAATGGAAAAGTAGTAGCTGCTTTACGTAATGAATTTGGCGGGCACGCAGTGGAAAAATCCTGAGAAACAAGGTACAAGAATTTACGAAATAGTTAAAGGTAAATACAGATGATAGTTCTGAAGATAATGTTTAATTTTTGATGAAAGTTTCGGTATGCTAACGTCTAGGGTTTTAAAAGTAATTTTGCAAGAGTTGGTGTAACAAGGGTGAGGAAGAATGATAGTCTCTTTTGGTTATGCAAATGTACGTTTACTTGTATAACAGAGTGAATTTGATTATTTATCCGAATTTGAAAAAGTAGCGCACAACATGCTACATAACTAAAAGAGGCCGGGGTCTAATTATTTAGGATGGTTCCCCCCTCTTTGCGTGAATCAAGTGAACTCCATGGAATTGTATTAAACCATGTTGACGGTAGTGTACCAAATAGAATTGTCGGGTTAACTGAATATACATAGCGCAATCGTTTGCTTCTCCGAAAAAGCATATAGAATCAGCAGCTTACTTATAGGGGGGAATCCATTTGATTAACCTGGTATGGCGATATACTAAGAAAAACATATTCGTTCTACTTGAAAGCCAGGTTATGAAACGGAAAACGGAAAAAGAGGCTTTATTAAAATGCTTAACAAAATAACATATTGTTTGGATTTTACTTACTAGAGGAGGCATCCTTTTATGGACGCATATCTATTAATCATTACACTGCTATCCATTGTAGTCGTAATACTAGGTGTTTCTTGGTTTAAATGGCATGCATTTATTAGTTTAACTGTTGCTAGTTTATTCTTAGCCATTATGTCGGGAATGTCTTGGGAAAAAATCGTAACTGCCTATGAAACAGGAGTCGGCGGAACTTTAGGTCACCTAGTTGGTATTTTAGCATTAGGAACAATTTTAGGTAAAATGCTTTCAGAGTCTGGAGCAGGACTGCAGATAGCCAATTATTTTGTCAAGATTTTCGGTGAAAAAAGATTGCCTTGGGCTATGTTTCTTTCTGGGTTTGTTATTGGAATACCGGTATTTTTTGAAGTGGGAATCTTAATTTTATTACCGTTAGTGATTTCCATTCAAAAAGCAACAAAGCAAAACATCTTATTAATTGGGTTACCTGCTATAGCAGGTTTATCCATCGTACATGGTCTTGTACCGCCACATCCAGGCGCGGTAGCTGCGATTGGTATATACGGCGCTGACCTTGGAAGAGTGTTACTTTATTCATTAATTATTGCCATTCCTGCTGGAATTATTGGCGGCCCTCTATTTGCAAAGTGGATAAATAATCGGGTTATTCCCCAAGGAGAACCTGAACTTGTTAAAATAGAAGAATCAGCAAATAAAAATTCTATACCTGGTGCTGGAATTTCATTTCTAGCTATTTTAATGCCTGTTATTCTAATGATATTAGGTACTGTTGCGCCTTTCATGGGATTTTCACCTACTGTAGAAAAGTTTCTTACCTTTATCGGCAGTCCACTTATTGCACTGCTCATTTCCTGTTTCCTAGCCTTTTACTTTCTCGGTTTCCGTCAAGGAATGGATAGAAAAACTATCAAAAAATTCACTGAGGAGTGTATTCTTCCAGTTGGTTCAATTCTTTTAATTATTGGTGCTGGCGGGGCATTCAAACAAATCCTGATTGAGAGTGGCGTAGGCGCAACAATTGGTAACTTGTCTGAAAGCCTAGCGCTGTCTCCGCTTGTTTTAGCCTTTTTTATTGCTGGTCTTATTCGAATTGCAACAGGTTCGGCTACAGTTGCCTTAACAACCGCCGCTGGAATTGTATCACCTATTATTGCGAATATGTCTGATGTCAACTTGGAGTTACTCGTTATTGTCACAGGTGCTGGGTCACTTATGGTTTCACATGTTAATGACGCTGGATTCTGGATGGTGAAGGAATACTTAGGGCTAACGATTAATGAAACGTTTAAAACATGGACTGTACTAGAAACGATTTTATCATTCGTTGCTTTTGCTGGTGCATTAATTTTGAATATGTTTATTTGATGATGTATGAGCGGAAATAAGCTTAAAATATAAGTTGTTCTGTTACTTACTAGTACTATTAAAAACTAATTTAAACTTACAAAAGAAAAAGCGAAATTTTAAAGAAAAGAAAGTTTTTGAAATTGTTGCAGAAAGGGAAAGGATTATTCTATGGAGCATTTATCCTACTACTTAGGTGTTGACATCGGGACAACAAGCACAAAGGCAGTTTTATTTGGTGATAAAGGAACCGTTATTAGCACGCACCACTCAGGATATCCACTTTTTAGCCCATCACCGTCTGTCGCGGAACAGGATCCTGAGGAAATTTTTCGTGCAGTAAAAGAAGCGATTAAAGGGGCACTTCGTAAAGGTTCCATTGCTTCATCCCAACTAGAATTAGTTTCTTTCAGCTCAGCGATGCATAGTGTGATTGCCATTGATGACAATGGCAACCCTTTGACTCGTTGTATTACATGGGCCGACAGCAGGGCTATGTCATGGGCTGAAAAAATTAAAAATGAGCTAAATGGACTTGAGATTTACAAAAGAACGGGTACTCCAATTCACCCAATGTCGCCGCTTGCTAAAATTGCTTGGTTAAGAAATGATTACCCTGAAGTCTTTAATAAAACAAGCAAATTTATCGGTATAAAGGAATATGTTTTTTATAAATTTTTCGATCGATATGTTGTGGATTATTCTATTGCTTCTGCTACAGGCATGTTCAATTTAGAACAGCTAACATGGGATAAAGAAGCTTTACAGGTTGCCGGTATTACTGAAGAGCAGCTATCAGACCTAGTCCCAACTACTTTTACGTTAACCGGGCTGAAAAAGGAATTTGCAAACGAACTTGGGCTTTCCTCCCAAACACCTTTTGTTATAGGCGCCAGTGATGGTGTTCTATCAAATCTAGGTGTAAACGCAATTGAACCTGGAGTTGTGGCTGTCACAATTGGAACGAGCGGAGCCATTCGAGCTGTTACTAATAAACCTGTTACTGATCCGAAAGGAAGAATTTTTTGTTATGCCTTAACAGAAAATCACTGGGTGGTTGGGGGTCCTGTGAATAATGGTGGTATGGCGTTCAGATGGGTGCGGGATGAGCTTGCTTCTTCCGAAGTTGAAACAGCAAAACGCCTTGGAATGGACTCTTACGAAGTATTAACAAAAATTGCGACTCGTGTTTCACCTGGTTCAGACGGGCTGATTTTCCATCCTTATTTAGCTGGAGAAAGAGCGCCGCTTTGGAATGCCAATGCAAGGGGTTCCTTCTTCGGATTAGGCCTACATCATAAAAAAGAGCACATGGTTCGGGCTGTTTTAGAAGGAGTCATTTTAAATCTCTATTCTGTCATGTTAGCTCTACAAGAAATGATTGGGGTACCAAGTAAAATCCAAGCTACGGGAGGATTTGCTAGATCTGAGTTATGGCGTCAAATGATGGCGGATATCTTTAATCAAGAAGTAACTGTTCCTGAAAGTTTTGAAAGTTCTTGTTTAGGTGCTATTATCCTAGGGATGTATGCTCTAGGGAAGATTGAAGATTTTTCTATTGTATCAGAGTGGGTTGGTTCTACTCATGCCCATCAACCTATTGAGGGAAATGTAGATATTTACCAAGACTTAATTGCTATCTATATTCGCGTTTTTCGTGCACTTGAAAGTGAATATGAAGCCATTGCTGGTTTCCAACATAAGTGGATGAAATAAGAGGTTATAAAAATAAGCTAAAGATTGAAATCTTAACAAACCTTATACATTTATGAACATAAGGTTTGTTAATAACTGGGGGAAATTTTCCTGTTGTGTTATATGAGATATTGGAAGCTGTGTTGCATCCTTGATTTTGCGGATAGTAACAAAGGGTGTGACTTAAAATATAATTTTGCCGGTTGATTAAACATATAAAGACAGTAAATATAAAGCCTATATCTATGATTACCCAATAATCATAGATATAGGCTGTTTTTTAATACGGAGTTACCTCAAATCATCTTTGGGTATATTGATTAATTGACAGATGGTTGTTAAATAGAGCTAGAAGAACCTAATTATTGTTAGTTAGGGAATAAAGAATCGATTGTAATAGTAAAGGATAATTTGTTAAAGAAAAGACTACTTTCTAGAAACAGGAGGTAGTCTTTTCGCTTTGTCAAAATATTCTTTCATAAAGAGTTCAACAATGAATTGAAAGAAAGCTGCTGTTTATGAGGATAAAGTAAATGCTTTGAAACTTAGGTGGTCAAGGCATGCTCACTTATAGCCAGTCACTCTTTTATCTGACCTTGCTTTGTTTGAAAATAAAAAAATTCAAAAAATTTAAATAAATTGTTTGACTTGGGTTATTTTTACAGTATACAATACACATATAGAATAACACTTACCGATTAACGGTAAAAGGAGGATATTCATGTTTAGTCTACCGACAGTTCAATTTACTGATGAGCAAGAACAGTTTCGTTTAGAAGTACGAGCGTTTTTACAGGAGCATTTAGCTAAAGGGACATTTAAAACAAAATGTGACTCATGGTTAAGTGGTAGTG
>DATMFE010000365.1:0-8413 GCA_035556295.1 Ureibacillus sp. | reverse complement strand
TCATCAACAGTATTCCTAAAATCTTTAAGCATTGCTAGAAGTTGATCAACACGTACACTATCCATTGCTCACTCTCCTTGTTCATTTCATCGTAAAGCGAGCTAATTCTCCAGACTCGTTTATTATCACAACCATATTGTCAGTTCAGATGGCTTACATCTGCCTTATGAAGGACATCTCAAGTGAATTTCCCTGCTCAGTTGTCTTTCATCCGCCTTATGAAGGACATCTCAAGTGAATTTCACTGTCCATTTGGCTTTCATCCGCCTTATGAAGGACATCTCAAGTGAATTTCACTGTCCATTTGGCTTTCATACGCCTTATGAAGGACATCTCAAGTGAATTTCACTGCCCAGTTGGCTTTCATACGCCTTATGAAGGACATCTCAAGTGGAATTCGCTGTCCTGATGTCTTTCATCCACCTCATATCGGCATCTGAAGTGATTATTACCCTAACAGTTTCGACATATAATATTCATCAACATAGTTGCCGTTAATATTTAGGGAGTTTCGTTTTACCCCTTCGATCTCAAATCCACTTTTCTTATAAAGCGCTACACCTGCAGTATTTTCAGTCACTGTAGTGAGTTCTAATCTTGTAATCTGCTGAATTCTCGCCCATTCTTCTGCATGTTTAAATAAAGCAGTTCCCACTCCCTGACCTCTATATTCATTTAAGATCCCTATTACAATATAGGCGGAGTGTTTTGTTTTCTGAGCAGTTCCTCCAAGAACAAACATATAACCTACTAACCTATCATCATTCTCAGCCACAAGGATCGTTGCATTCGTTTGCTGCGCAATTCTTTCTAACTGCTTCCCTTGTTGTTCTGGAGTTGTTTTTCTTTCACCTGGTTCCATTAACATAAAATCTGATGTAGCTTCTACTTCCTTTATCAGATTTATTAGCTTCTCTGCATCCTCGATTTGAATCTCTCTTATTAACATATGGTCAACATCCTTTTTCTTTAACGATTCTTATCAAAAGTAAAACAGGTGCCACTCGTGACACCCTTCATTCAACTTTTCTATTTCGCTATCTGTAACGTAAGCAAATCTTGTAACATTGAACGATGCGAATCAATCTCATATTTTGTATTGTTCAATTTTTCTTTGTTCATATTTAACTGATCAAATATTTCTACTTCTAAATCCCTTCTTGCTTCAAGGACTTTGATCGTGCCTTCTACACCTGAATAGTTATGTTCTTTTCCATAGCCTTGGTTTGTGTAATAGTCGATAAAAAAATCGGACCAATCTTGTGATCGTTCTTTTATTGCCTTCTTAAATATGTATTCAAGATCATCTTGTTCGATGTACAATAACATCGGATTCAACTTCTCTATTATTTGAGCAAGCTTCATTATATAATTCCATTTGTTCGTAATTAACTCCACATTTTGATCAAACGGCACAATTGTGCATCTATATTTCTCTCGATAAGAATATCGTAAACTGATTTTGCTGTAGTTGATTTTCCATTTCCAGGAAGTCCTTCTATTAGGATTAATTTTGTGTTCATTAATAATCTCCTCGTTTAAACAATATTGTTGGATCTATATTTAGCGAAGAATATTGACCATTGTGTTCACCCAAAATACTTTTCATCTTAGTGAAATTCTATCATCCACTAAACTATCTCTATACTTCAATAATAAAAGGCATTTCTCCTTCTTGAGAAACACCTTCATCATACGACCAATTACTATTTAACTGCTTTCCAAATCGTCCATCG
Organism: Ureibacillus sp.; assembly: GCA_035556295.1. Taxonomy (GTDB): domain Bacteria; phylum Bacillota; class Bacilli; order Bacillales_A; family Planococcaceae; genus Ureibacillus. The sequence goes on along the minus strand of DATMFE010000365.1, from coordinate 6,677 downwards.
ATCTCTTTCGACTATGTTCTGTTCAGTTTGAACCGCCTCGTCAATATAATCAATTAATCGCTTTAGTTCAGAATCGTCTAGTTCGTGTAGAATACTTCTTCCTGTTCTTTTGCTCAAGTCTTCTAACAATTGCTCTTTAGTGTCATACACTTTTCTCGTTTCCCACAGTTTCACTTCTTGAAATTCTCTAAACCCAGCTTCTTTAAGAAGTTCTATTATTACGCCACTTTCAGGTCTGCGTTTTGTCTCTACATCAATTAACTGTGGAAATAGCTCAAAGAAGTATCCTCTGATATGACTGTGGCTCCCCTTTAGTAAGCAATCTTCAGGTGTACGTTCTTGAATAATAAATACTCCTTTATCCTTTAACAACCTATACGCCTCTCCAAAACACGTTTGCAGATCATCGATATGATGAATCACTGCTCTTTCAAGGACTAAATCGTACTCGTTACTTTCTAATTCAGTATGTAGAGCATTACCATATTGAAATGTGATGTTTGGATAATCTTTGCAATTTTCCTTAGCACCTTTAAGCATCTCTTCGGAAAAGTCTATTCCAATTACAGAATCAACACCTAAATCAGCAAGAGCCTGCGAATAAATTCCACCACCACAACCAATATCCAATGCCTTTGAAATTTGATCAAACTGTACGAGATCCTTCATGGCATTTATCCAAGTTTCATTTGCTTTTCGAGTAGTATAAGTTTTACGGTTTTTCTCATTATGAAAATCAATTCCCATTTAGATTCCCCCAATTCAAATTAACCTTTTTCAACAGGTTTGTTACTTACATTTATACACTTTTTAAATTATTCATCTACCCAACCCTGTATACTCTCCTCAAATCCGTGGTCTTCCCATGCTACAATTGCATTCAATTCTCCAACTTTTAAGATTTTCTCTTGAAGCAGTAAATCTCCTAAGAAATATCCTAATCGTGAATAACCAAAAGTACGTCCCCCATTGATTGAGAACCATTCCTGGAAGATTTCTTGTGGAGTGCACTTTTTTAGATCCTTTGCAAACTCAACTTTTATTTCATCTGTGTGTTGTAATGTAAATTGAAGCCATTCTTCCCCATGATCATCATAAGAAAAATAAATAGAAGGACTAAGACTGGGGACTGTTTTTCTTGAAAAGTGTGTAGCTGCTCCTTCTTGAAAAAGCCAGGTAAGTGGGCTGTTCCAATTCACTTTTGACCATTCAATACCCGCTTTATCGGATAAGATATTTTGGGTTAAATGACCAAATTCATGGGCGATAATGACCTTTAGATGACTAACTGATGATGATAGCCTTTCTAATGCGAATGTTACATTAGGGATGATTTGTCTATATGTATATGCATTCGAGCCAAAGCCTCCTACAATTAAGTTCACATCAATTGGAAAAGAAACATCATACAAATTCAAATAACTTTTCTCAATTTCTTGTAGTAGAGGAACAATATTTCGGTGTGCTTCCTGGATGGAATGCATTACTTGAGGATACATTTGAATCGATTGTTCATGTCTTTCTTCGGTATCTTTGCAATGATAGAGAAAATATTCCTTAAATATATCTGGAAAACTACTATAGTAGTTCCGTAAGAAGTTAATAGAAGGTTGATAGTTTTCTAGAAAATATGGTACAGTATCTACAATTTTCATTGTACATCCCTCATTATTAATTGGTTTTCCTTCAAATGCCTTACTTTTCCACTCAATAACTTCTATAAAAAAGGGAATAATCCTTCATTAACAAGGACTTAAATAGTTGGATACATATATCTTAATAAAATGTTACAAGAACAACTTTATAATCCTTTTTCGATATCATGTATCACCATTGCGGGTTTAGCAAATATTAATACTAAAGCTAATGCAAGCAAGTTATTGTTTTCTGCATTTTTTATTACTATGCTTATTTTTTCCCTGTTACTACTATTTATCCCCTGAGCCGAATATAACTACAGTGTTGATGTTATATTGCTAACTGGTAGTATTAGTATGAATTCAACTAGTAGTTTCTCGCTTATACTTATACTTCCTGTTTAATAAGGATATGGAAAGTTATTTGTATATAAGGTAAGATAGATTTGAAGAACGAAAAGGAGGAACGCATCGATGTTTGATCATATAGCTGTGGGTATTATAGAAACCCTATTAGTTGTAACGATTCTTTTTGTTGTAATTGGAATCCCTCTTGGAGATACACTATTCAGCAAGAAAAAATAAAACTGCATCCACTGGATGTAGTTTTTTTAATACGAGCAACCATTGTTTTTTTATAAGTAAAGAAAGCGTGATGTGAATATCTCTCTTACATTAATGTAGGATCTTCTCACTTACTCAAATCGCACATCCTCTGAGATTTCTTCTATTTTTCTCCAATCGATAATCTGAATTGTTTCGTTATTGCGTTGGACAATGCCTTCATCTGACCATTGCTTTAATACCCGATTTAAATGTCGTTTCGTTGTACCAATAAGTGAAGCTACTTCATCCAATGTGTTTGTCATAATATATTCCTTTAAGCGCGACGGAGACTCGATTGTACATAGATACGCAGCTAAACGTAAAGAAACAGATGAAAGGGCGTTTACTCTTGAGGAAATCGTACACGTTCGTAATTTATAGGCAAGTTCTTGTAGGAGCATTTGTGTAAATCCACTATCATACTTTAATTCTTGTTCATATAAAGTATATGGAATAAATAGTAAAAGGCATTTCTCTGCAGCTACACAGTTCGATTGTACGGAACAGTCCTGAAAGATTTCAATATCCCCCATTATCGCAGGCTTCTGACAATATCTTAATAACAATTCCTTTCCAGTAATTTCGGGACTAGAAACATAGTATTTCCCTTCTAATAAAAAGTACAATCCATCTATGTCTTCTCCAACACTTAAAATAGATTCATTAGGTTCATATGAACGGAACTCTATATTCTTTTTGAATTGATCTTGAAAAGTATAAGCATAAATTCCAGTAAATGTTTCGAAATGCATGATTACCTCCGGGACATCTGTCCTTCAAAATATCTTTCCTTCCAATTATACTCAATTCAGGAGCTGATAATATGAAATTTATTTTTGATATTGATGGTACAGTTTGTTTTGATGGCAGAACAATCGATGAGTCGATCTGTAGAGCCTTTGATGAAATAACTAGCGCAAATCATGAAATAATTTTTGCCTCTGCAAGACCTATAAGAGATCTTATTCCCGTTTTGCCAGAACCCTTTCGAAATGGATCCATGGTAGGAGGAAACGGAACCTTTGTATTTGACCAAGGGAAAATTAAAGTGGAATTTCTCCAAGGTGATGTATTAAAACAGCTATTAGATTGTATTGAGACAAATCAATTAACCTATTTAGCTGATAGTGAGTGGGATTATGCTTATACAGGTGATACGGACCACCCGATTTATAGAAATATCGATAAAACAAGTGCAAAAAATCGAGAAATCAATGACCTTCAAACAATATGTAAGCTGGTTTTATTTAACCCAACAGAGCAAGTATTACAGGAACTATCACAATTACCGGTTTCAATCGTCCATTATAAAAATGAAAATGCAATTGATATAAGTCCTCTTGGCGTTAATAAAGTGAGTGGTCTCCGCAAATTGAATATTGACCAATTTATTGCATTTGGAAATGACAGTAACGATCAATGTCTATTTGAACATGCTCTTCATAGTGTTTGTATTGGGAACAATGACGTAAAGCGTTATGCAACAGAAACGATAAATCGAGAGAACATTCCTGATACGATTAGAAGAATACTAGAAAGATTGGAGGAGCAAAAATATGAAAAGCCCGATAAAGTTAAAACATGGTGATGAAATCCGAATTATCGCCCCTAGTCGAAGTATAAAAATATTATCAGAAGATGGTATCCGCCTAGCAAAGGAGAGACTTGAAAAATTAGGGTTTCAAGTAACCTTTGGAAAGTACGTTGAGGAATGCGATTTACAAAACTCTTCTTCCATCGAACATCGCATTGAAGATTTGCATGATGCATTTGCAGATAAAAAAGTAAAGGGGATCCTAACTGTAATTGGTGGTTTTAATAGTAACGAACTACTCCCTTATATTGATTACGACTTATTAAAAGCAAATCCAAAAATTTTATGTGGCTTTAGCGACATTACTGCTCTAGCAAATGCCATTACAGCAAAATGTAATTTCATAACATACTCTGGACCACACTTTTCAAGTTTTCAAATGACAGGGTTGCAAGATTACCAAACGGAATATTTTAGAAAATGTCTCATGAATGGCGAACCGTATGAATTGCAACCATCAACAAAATGGAGTGATGACCTATGGTTTTTAGATCAAGAACATCGCATTTATGAGGATACGAATTGGAAGGTTTACTCAGATGGAAGTGCTACAGGAATGCCAATTGGCGGCAATTTATGCACACTTAACTTACTGCAAGGTACCGAATATATGCCTAACTTAAAGGACTGTATTTTATTTGTAGAAGATGATGAATTAACATCGCCTGAGACCTTCGCAAGAGATTTAACCTCTCTATTGCAAGTTTCAATAGGGTTGAAAGGTTTGTTAATTGGACGGTTCCAAAGAGCGTCTAAAATGACGGAAGAACATCTTCACTTTATTTTAAATAAACATCCACAACTGAAAAACATTCCAGTAATCTATGATATAGATTTTGGACATACACAACCGATGATGACTTTACCTATTGGTGGAGAAATCAGTATCGATACTCAAAATTTAAATATTACACTTAATAGATTTTAATCTTAATTCTTCAAATAAAGAATGTTGTTGCGACAGTACGATCTTTTTTTGAGTATTAAAAAGGCACAAATATGAGTAATTTGTGCCTAGATACTATTTATCCACAAACAGCCGTTAATGCTTTTTGGACATCGTAAATGCTACTATCTTTTTTAAACTGCTTTGAAATAGCAGGCAATTCTGCTCCTGAAATCCAAATTTTTAATTCAGCATCTAAATCGAAATGGCCAGCAGTTTCAATACTGAAATGTGAGATTGATTTATAGGGATAAGAATGATATTCGACTTTCTTACCAGTTAGTCCTTGCTTATCAACCATTATTAAGCGCTTATTAGTAAATACCATTAAATCACGAATTAACTTAAACGCTACATCAATTTCTTCTCCGTTTGCTAGAATCGGCCCCAGCTCCTTTGAAACTTCATCTAGGTTGACCTTAGATGCATTGCCTAAAATTCCACTTAAGAAACCCATACATTAACCCCCTGGTAATTTACCTTAAAAATAGTTTACGTTATATTTCCAACTTTTAATTCTGATATTTAGCCTGTTCCAAATCATTTAATGAATCTAAATGCGTGTTATAAACCTTTTTGAATTTCGTAAAACTGATGATTCTCCATAATCCTATATACACAAATAGGGTAATAATCGAAAGTGCATTTAATGTTAACAAATCGACGTGCGGCATAAAGGAATTAACAAATCGTCTGATAATAAATACTGCAATCAAAGCAATGACAAAACCTATACTCTTTTTGGCATAGATTTTGCCATCCTCACGAACCTCATAACTCGTTGTATAAATTAATGGTATTGATAAGATGATCCCAATTACCACAGAAAAAATGATTTCCATTGTAGTCATGTGTACGGAAGGTTGCATCACTACCGAAAAAGCAGGTGACATATAGAGCAGCGGCAACAAAATACGCAAACCTGACCCTTTAATTGGGCGGACCATTGCTCTTGTTCGTCTCCAAAGCACCAATCCAAAAATAAGTAGGAAAATAATATACATTTCATAATGCATGTTGAAGGTTCACTCCATCTGAATAAGGTTGTAATGAATATCTAAATTGAGAGCTTAGGGTACCTTATAATCTAAAGAAGAACTTCAAAGTAAGCTTCATTTAAACGTTTCGCATGCTCTATTCTTCCCACTAGATTTTCCATCCGCATATTTATATTCAATGAAGTAGGAATTTATCCTCTATGATTCTATATCTCATTAAAAATTTTTTTGTAGGCTACCTTATACCCTATTTTTATTAGTACGCAATCCCTACACGCGAATTAATAAATTCGTTGCTAGTAATTTGTTTATATGTGAATTGAGCTGCATCTGGAACGTGAATCTTTACTCCGTCGACAGGCAAATAATCACGTTCCACACGGTATTGACCTAAACGCGCTCCATCCGGTAAATAAGTTGGACAGACAATTGTCCATTGGAGTATTGAATTTTTAAGTAGATCGTAAACTTTATGATGTTCTTCTGCTGCACGAGTCAATTTACGCTTTGATTCACTGGATTGATAACGAAGTAGTTCTGGGGAGGTTCTACTTTGTAGAATACCTGCAGTTCCAACTGTGATAATACGTAAGACTGATTCCTTTTCCATCATTTCAATAATGTGTGGCATACTCTCTGATAGTGTTGTTGTGCCATCAGTACCAAGCGCACTAATCACTACATCAATCCCTTGAATTGCACCAGCTATATCCTCTTTATTTAGTACATTCCCTTTAATAATCGTTAAGTTTTCATTTTTTAGTTGAATCTTTTCTGGGGTACGAACGAGTGCAGTTACTTTATGTCCATCGCCAAGCGCATAATTTACTACTTCACTTCCAACTCGACCAGTTGCACCTAACATTAAAATATTCAAAAGTGTAACCCTCCTTTTT
>DATMFE010000364.1:0-7172 GCA_035556295.1 Ureibacillus sp. | reverse complement strand
TTGAGTTTATAAATGAACTATATACTCAGAAAGGTAAATAAAAAGGGGGAGCAAAATGAACTTTTTGAAAGCTATAACAGATAAAGTTTCTACTAAAAAAGGTGCATGGATAACTCTTGTACTGTGGCTAGTTTTAATGATTGGTATTAGTGCGGGGCCAAAACTAGGCGATTATAAAGTTACTAACTTTCAATCGCTACCAGATGAAGCACAGTCAATTATTGCACAAAATAATTTAGATGAATTTTTCCCGAATGATCAAGGTACACCGGGAATATATGTGTTCCATAATCCAGATGGAGATTTAGTAATTGAAGATGTTATTGCAATCATTGATGGTATTAAAGAAGCCAATATTGAAGGAATAGAAACAATTCTTGATATATCAGCTTTGCCGCCACAAGCATTAACTGCATTTTTATCAGAAGATAAGACAACTATGATTGTCCCTATGAACCTAGAAGCTGGTTTAGGGAATGCAAGTTATTCAGAAATTAATGATGAGGCAACAGCTATTGGGACAAGTATTGCAAAAGACTTAACAACTGACTTTTACATTACTGGGCCAGCGGGGATTGCTGGTGACACTACGAAATTATTTGAATCTGCAGATTTAAAACTATTATTTGCAACTGTCGGTATTATTTTAGTTTTATTAATTGCTATTTACCGATCTCCATTACTAGCATTCATTCCATTATTTGCAACGGTGATAGTATATCAAGTAGTTAACCAAACAGTAGCAATTCTAGGCGCGGCTGGACTAGAGATTAATAACTCTACTACTTCAATAATGAGCATTTTACTATTTGCTGCGGTAATTGATTATTCATTATTCGTATTTTCTAGGTATCGTGAAGAATTAAATCATTATGAAGATAAATATGAAGCGATGAAAGTAGCAATGCGTGCTACAGCCTCACCAGTCTTATTTGCAGGTGGTACTGTATTTGCAGCGATGATTATTTTATTCTTTGCTGATTTCCGTGATTATCAAAACTTTGCCCCAGTATTCGGAGCAGCCATGGTAATTATCATGATTGCATCAGTTACTCTTGTGCCAGCATTATTTGCATTATTTGGACGCAAGGCATTCTGGCCGAAAGTACCAAAGTATGGGGTAGCAAAGGAAGTTAAACATGGTATATGGGGACCAATTGCTAGATTTGTAGTGAATAAACCAGGTTTAGTTGGCGGAACTGTATTATTATTTTTATTCATTACAGCAGCTAATGTCTTTAATTTAAATTATGAATTCAATTCAGTAAAGAACTTCCCAGAGGATTTACCATCTAGAGTTGGTTTTGAAATTGTTGAAGAGAAGTTTAATAAGGGAGATCTAGCCCAAACAACGGTACTTGTTTCTGGTGAAGAGTTAACTCAAGAGCAATTAAAAGAGGTTGCAACCTATATTTCCGAGAATGATGGAATTAGTTCAGCACGAGCGTCAGGATTAACGGAAGATGGAAATTACGGTAAAATTACTGTATCTCTAATGGAAAATCCGTATAGCTCAGAAGCAATTGAGTTTTTAGAAAAGTTCCGTACAGAAAATGCAACATATCATTTATCTAATAATCAAGAAGTTGAATTATCCTATGCAGGTACAACAGCAAAGTTAGTAGATGAACAACAAACAAATGATAGTGATATTATTAAAATTGTTGTTTTGGAAACATTATTAATTTTAGTATTACTCCTTCTACTAACACGTTCATTGAAAATGCCAATATATATGATGGCGACAATCTTAATATCATTTGTATCAGCTTTAGGCTTAGGAATTTTCCTAGTTGATATTTTATTTGGATATGATGCTATTTCAACCAGAGCCCCAGTATATGCTTTTGTATTCTTAGTAGCCCTCGGTATAGACTATAACATCATACTAATAAGCCGCTTCATAGAAGAACGCAAGTCACATAAAATTAAAGATGCACTAGAAATTGCAATTCGTAATACAGGTGGTGTAATATCTTCTGCTGGTATAATACTTGCGGCAACATTTGCAGCGTTAATGACAATGCCAATTACAGATTTATTTATTTTCGGATTTATTGTAGCAATTGGTATAGTTATTGATACATTCTTAGTACGCGGTATGTTATTACCATCTCTCATTCTTTTCTTTGAAAAGGATAAAAAATAAGTCTAATAAAGGAGGAAATATAATTGTCAATATTAATCGTGGACGATGATGAAGCGATTTTGCAATTAGTTTCTATCCATTTAAAACAGGCTGGATATACTGTAACAAAAGCAAGCAATGCCGAGGCAGCGCTTGCTTTTTTGCAACAAACATCATTTGCTTTAGCAATTATTGACGTAATGATGCCTGGTATGGATGGATTTCAATTAGCAAACATAGTTACTAAGGATCATGAAATCCCTGTAATTATGCTTACAGCAAAGGGTCAAATTGAAGATAAGGAAAAAGGATTTAAACAGGGCATAGATGATTATATCGTAAAGCCATTTGAAACAAAGGAATTACTTTTTCGTGTAAATGTAATTTTACGACGTTATCAAAAAGTAGTACAGTCGCAAATTACTGTAGGAAATGTAAATCTTTCAATTGATTCATGGGAGTTAACAATTGGTAGCCGTCGGTATATTTGGCCAATGCGAGAATTAGAGATTTTAGCATATTTTTTACAACGACCTGGGCGAAACGTTAGTAGATGGAACCTAATCGATGAAATTTGGGGAGACATGTTGGAACAGCCGGAATTTACACTAAATACTCATATTAATAGAATACGAGAAAGATTAAAAAAAGCTGAGGCAAATGTAGAAATCGTAACAATTAGAGGATACGGTTACCAACTAGAGGTTAGACAATGAAATTGAATCATCGTTTTATTTTGTATACTCTTCTTATTATTTGTATAAGTACTGTTATTGGCTTTCTTTGCTCAAATATTATCTATATGACTTTTGTAAAGGAACAGGTAAATAACCGTTATTTATCAGTTACAGAAGAATTGGCAGATCAAATCGAAAGACATGAAATAACATTAGAAGCCACATCCAATTTCCTGGAAACAATGGGCAATCTAGGCTATCAAATAGCACTAGTAAGAGAGAATGGCGAACAAATCACTTTTGGAGAGCCATTTAAGGAGAATGTATTAAATAATCATATGCTTGCATTGTTTCATGGAGAAAATACGTATAATGGTGTTAAAACGTTTGATAAATCAGCACTTATGATGAGTCATTTTGAGAATGATATTGAAAATACAGTGGGAACAGCTGTAAAAATTGAAGGAGAGAGTTGGGCATTATTTTTACGTTCAAATAATACAAGCTTTTTTACTGAATTTCACATTATTATTATTGGCTTTATCGTTGCAGTCTTTATTTGTAGCCTTGTAGGCATTTTAATATTAGCACGAAAATTAATGAGAACATTTTCTGAGCTAACTAGTGCAACACAAGAAATTGCTAACAATAATTTCGATTATCCTTTAATGATTCATGGAAAGGATGAGTTTGGTCAACTTGCTGATAGTTTCAGAATGATGCAAAAGAAATTAGCGAATACAGATGAAGCCCGAAAAAAGTTTATTAATAATGTTTCACATGACTTTCAATCCCCCTTATTAAATATACAAGGATATTCTGAGCTTTTAGCTCAAGAAATTACAACTTCTGAAGGTAAAAAATATAACAATATTATTCAAACAGAAGCTAAACGTTTATCAAATTTGACGAAGCAACTGCTAATCCTTACTTCAATTGACCAAGGGACATATCCCATCAATAAACAATTAGTAAGAATAGATGAACAACTACACCAAGTAGTAAATTCAATGCTTTGGAGAATAGAAGAAAAAGGACTAGAAATTAAACTTGATGTACAACCAGTAAGGATTTATGCAGATCGCTCATTATTGTTAAATGCATGGGAAAACTTAATTGGAAATGCAATGAAATACAATAAAGAGTATGGTGAAATAAGTATTGAATGTGTTGAAGAGAACAATCAGATTATCGTAAAAATAAATGATTCGGGAATTGGCATAGAGCAGCAAGAATTAGAAAAAATATTTGACCGATTTTACCGAGTAGATAAGGCGCGAAATAAAGAAGGGATGGGATTAGGACTATCAATTGTTCAGGAAGTACTTTCATATCACAATGCAACGATAAATGTTGAAAGTATTGTAAACGAAGGAACAACCTTTACCATTACTTTTCCTAAAAGTTAGAGTCCATTTAAGTGGAAGTATTGAATATTTTAAAAAGGAGTGCCATCAAAAAAGTGGCACTCCTTTTTAAAAACAAAAACTGTAACCTCCCCAATTTAAATGGTTTGGTTACAGTCAAAGTATCTATTTGTTATTGGAGACTTTTCTTACGAATAGGTTTGATAATTATTGCTAGTAGAAGAACTAATACTGCAATCACAACTGCTGAATAGAATAATCCTCCATATCCATCTTGCGCAGCAATATGAGTAATTTGATCAACAGAAGATTGTATTACATCCTTTAATGTTGGATCTTGTATTTGTTCAATAATGTTTGAGTAGTCCGTTTCAGAAGAAGTACTATTTGTTGAAACGGTACTTACCACTTGTTGAAACTCCTGCATTGCTTCCGGACTTAAATCCGCTTTTTCCATATTCGTTTTTAAAATATCACCAAAGTTGTTCTTAAATAAATCAGGGATTTGGTTAAACCCTCGGACGATAAAACCTGCATAAATTGTAGGCGCAATCGTCATACCAATTTGACGTGCAAGTGAGAGTCCAGCAAGAGCTGACCCTCTATCTTTTTCAAGACGTTCTGTCGCTAAAATGTTTAATGGAGCTCCTAAAAGAATCCCCATCCCAATACCTGCAATACATGAAGAAATGACAAATTGCCATTCCACATCAATCCATGTTGGGAATAATATAAAGCCAATTGAAGTAATTAAACCAGATAAGAACACTGCAAAAATAGGTCCTTTTTTATCTACAAAAGCACCACCCATACCAGCACCAATACCTGATGCTAGAGCTAATGGTGTCATCCAGTAGCCTGAATTTTCAGCAGCAATTCCTAATACTTGTTCAGTAAATGCAGGGATGTAAATCATAGCTGCAAGTAGTGCCCCTGATAGTGCCCCGACCAATAAAGTCAATAAGTAAGTTGGGCGAACTAATAAGCTAACAGGTAATATAGGATCGCCATTACGCTTTTCTAATGAACGATTGTAGAATATTAAAACAGCAAATAGAATAATACCTGCTAATAGGAAACCATAAACATCGGCTGTTAATAGACTATCTAAGAAGGATACACCTTCGATATTCGTTAAACCGTACATGATACTTAAAATGGCTAGTGATAAAAGAATTGTGCCAATTAAGTCAAGTTTTCCAACTGAAGGCTCTTTCGTTTCTTGTATTTTTAAGAATCCCAAAATTACTAGGATGATTGCAATTGGCACATTAATAAGGAATAAATAATGCCAGTTTCCTGTAAGGTCTAAAATAATACTACCAAGGTTTGGTCCTAGAATAGCACCAATACCGTTCATCCCACCTAGCATTCCCAATGCTTTTCCTTGTTTTTCAGTAGGGAATGTACTAATAATGTAGGAACTACCAATGATGAAAATTCCACCACCACCCATTGCTTGGATGAATCGAGCGACTAAATAAAAGCCAAAGTTAGGACTAAGTGCAACAAGTAAAGAACCTAATCCAAACAATGCAATTTCTACTATAAATAATTTTTTACGTCCGTATCGATCTGAGATTTTACCAACTATCGGGATACTAATGGCTAAGCCTAGTGTATAAATTGTTACGCCCCATGCACCCCAGTTTGGTGAAACATCGAACGAGCTGTTAATAGTTGTTAAAGCTGCACTGATAATTCCGTTATCTAAAGCTGCCATGAAAACACCAATACAGAACAACGTAATCGCCCAAGTCGAACTTGAGGATTTGTTACTCATTCATTCCATCTCCTTTTCAATGTGTTTAATGTAACTAAGTTCATTTGCTTTTCATTAAAGTTACACGCACGTTACTTTAACTGAACTAAATTATAATCAATTTTGGAGCGTAATACAAAAGTATTTTACTGAATAGTTTTATAGAGATATGTTTTTATAGTTGACAGATTATTTAGATTATAAAAATAGAAACCTGGATTGATTTGGGGGAGGATTGGATTGAAAGAAGGAGAAATACTTATTCCCTGGCATCAAAATCATTATGATAATTGTGTACAGGATTGGATTCAAGAAAAACTTGGGGAAGCAAACTTGCTGATAACAGGGGAGATCGAACGAGAAAAGGAAACAGACTTAACACTTATCCTCCGTATTCCAACGAATAAGGGCAATTATTTCTTTAAGGATAGTGGATTGGTTTCAAAGTATGAGCCTGCTTTAAGTAAACACCTTCATCACAACTTTAAGGAGAAAACCGTCGAAGTCGTTGCGGTAAATAACAACGAAAATTGGATTTTAATGAAGGAAATTAAGGGACAACCCCTACGTAACCTGAAGGATAAAAAAGTTTGGCAAAAGGCTATAAGTGAGTATGCTGAACTTCAAATTGTTCAGTTAGGAAACATTGATTTATTGTTGGATTACGAGGTCCCAAATCGAAAAATGCCCGTCATAAAAGAGGAAATGGAACAAAATTTAGAGGGGATGTGTGCAACAGGGTTAAATAAAACCGAAGCAAGTAAGGTAATGGTACTTTTACCTACATTACTAGATATGTGTGATGAACTAGAATTAATCATTCCAGCTTCTCTTGAACATGGGGATCTCCATTCTAATAATATTAGAGTTGTAGGAGACAACATTATCTTTTTTGACTGGGGTGATGCATCTGTTTCACACCCATTTTTCAGCACACGAGTATTCTGGAATTCACTTGATGACTTAATCTCAACCGATTCAGAATGGTACGGAATGGTGAAGGAGTTTCATCCATATTATTTAGAGCCTTGGACAAAAGTTGCTCCAATGAAGGATCTTGAACGGGCAATACGTATTTCTGATGAACTTGCATGTGTTCAAAGAGCATTAAGCTGGCATTTATATATAACACCATACCGTAAAAACAAACATGAGTCGTATCATAAACCGTCACAATGGCTAAAACTGTTACTTGAACAAAGAGCATTACATGAATCAACGTAAAAAGGTGCTATCCA
>DATMFE010000363.1:0-120597 GCA_035556295.1 Ureibacillus sp. | reverse complement strand
ACATGCTCAATCACCAATGGAAGGGCAAAATGATAGGGTTGCAATTGAAGTGAATAATAGCAATAAAGTTCTCTCTAAACAGCGTTTATAAAAAAACTAAAAGAATTATTTCCAAATCAATTTAATTTTTTAGCAGAAAGTGATTTTCAATTAAGTAACGCCCATCACTATCCAGATGATGAGCGAATTCGTTATGACTTAAGCTTTCAAAAAATGATTAATGGCAAAGATATTTATGGAAGCGTTACGTTTGTTGGTGATGAACTAGAAATTGAATCGTTCTACTATACTCCAGTTACGACATCTGATGCTTTATTTCCAGCAAAAGTCTCAAAAGAGACAGCTGAAAAAATTGCAACTGAATTTTTGGGTAAATTACCAAACGGGAAGAATTATGAACTAGATCCTTCCAATTCAAATTACAACTATTATTCAAATCAACCTTTAACAGAACCTATTCGTTATGATTTTTCATATGTGCTGAAAGAAAATAATATCCCAATAGCTGATCAGTATATTTATATATCCGTACTAGGTAGTGGGGAAATTACTCAATTTTATAGATATACATTAAATTCAACAAAAGCTACTTATGATGATGTAAAAGCTGTTAAGAGCTCTCAAGAGATCCTTGAGCTATTTAAGAAAAATTTAGCTGTAACCTTAAAATACCAAATAAATTACGACTATAGAACTGGTAAAGAATCGGTAGCACTAGTGTATCAACCATCGATTAATTTAGGTGTTAATGCATTAACTTTAGAGTGGCAAACTGCTAACGGATTCTCAAAAAATACACCTAAAATAGAAAAAGTTGAGCAATTAGCATCTAAACCTTTACAGCCAAAATATAACGGTGTTACAATTGAGCAAGCCAAAAAAATTGCTCAAAATTTATTGAAAATTGATTCTGATAAAGTGAAGTTAAAAATATCTTCTGTTCACGAATATGAAAATGAATATGGTCAACCATTCTTAAGTATTAGCTATTCATATGATTGGGAATATGGGGGATATGGTTCTTCTATTGATATGAACAAACAAACAGGGGAAATCATTTCGTACCAAGATATGCGAGATGAAGTCCTAAGAGAAATTGGAGATTCTAAAAATCAAACCAAGCTTAAACAAGATGAAGCTCAGACAAAAGCAATTGAGTATTTAAAAGAATGGGTACCATCCTACTTACACAATTACGCAAAGCCAATTACTGAGCCTTATTTTGACGAAGGAAGAGGAATCTACCATTTCACGTTCCCAAGAGTAGTAAATGGAATTATCGTAGAGGGTAGTCAAATTGGTGTATCAATAAAGACCGACGGAACTTTAAACAATTTATACGTCAATCATCGTGAATTTGAGAATTGGCCATCAAAAGATAGTGTAATTTCTAACGAAGCTGCGAAAAAACTATATATCGATGCATTAAGTGTAAAACTACAATACATTAAAAAAGTTGATCCTAAATCTTCGCATTACAATTTAGTTTATACTCCTACTTATAATAACAATCCGTACAGTTACTTAGACGCAACTACTGGTAAATGGGAAAGTGTTTTTGGTGAGTTGGAGTATATACAAATTTCACATCCAACTGCAGGAGATGAGTTAAATTATTTAATTCAAAATCAAATTCTTGAAGTGAAAGATGCGAAAACGTTTAATGCAGATCAATCCATTACAAATGGAGAAGCGTTAAAAATTCTTGTAAAATCATTATCTTACTTTTATGAATATGACTTACCTCAACAAGAAATATTGACACAAACATATGACAAGATTGACCCGAAACATCCATTATATAAAGTTGTTGAGCAAGCGGTTCGTATCGGAATTTTAAGTCCATTAGAAGAATTTAATCCGGATTTAAAACTTACCAGAGAACAACTAGCTGTATGGTACATCCGTGCATTAGGATTAGATCTTGCAGCGAAAAAGTATGATTTATACAAACTTGAATTCAGCGACGCAACTCTCATCCAATCTGAATATATTGGATATGTTGCTTTAGCAAATAAGCTAGAACTATTAACTACTGCAAATAATCAATTTAATCCAAAAGGTGAAGTGACATTTGCAGACATAGCTACTTCTATTTTTCCTTTAGCTCATGCAATTCATGAGAACCGTCGTTAGTAGATGAAATTTAAGGCTTGACTCTAAATTTAGAGTTAGCCTTATTTTTTTTACAAAGAATATTTAATATTACTTTTGTCCAGTTTCTTTAATTATCCGTTCAAATCTTTTCGGTAATTTTATTCCAAGTTGCTTTAATTGTGAGCGAGCATCCTCAACAATTGAAGCTGCTTTTTCCTTTGTCTCTTCATCTAAATTTTCATGATTATTAGGTATAGAAATCCCTAATTCTTCAAGTTTTGTATAAGCTTCATCCCTTGTAATTTTTCCTTCGCGAAGCTGTTTGAAAATCTCTTTAGCCTTAGCCTTTTGTTCATCATTTAAATTTGTAAGTACTTTTGAATGCTCTATCGATAGTCCAAGCTGGGATAATTGTGCCTTTAAATTATGAATAATTTCCCTTGCTTTTTCCTGTTTTACAATACTTAATCCTGTATAGTCGTCTATTGTACCAATATTATGATTTTCTGCACTTACTATCTGTGGCAAATAAGTTAAGTTCCCAAAGGTTAATAGAAAAGTGGTTATTACAAAAAGGATCATTTTCGGCATATTATCTCACTCCCTTATACTTTTTTTAAGAATGTTAAGCTACATAATTAAAATACCCAAAAAAGTAAAAATCAAAAGTGTATAAAATTTGAAATTTATCGTGTGAATAATTGGTGAAAAACAAAACAAAATAATAGCGAAAAATGAATTATTCTTTTAGGAGGAACGACATGTCGAAAAATTTTAACAATAAGCCAAACCCAGATGACCGTTCAGATAATGTAGAAAAATTACAAGCACTGATCCAAAATACAGAAGAACAAATTCATAAAGCAGAAATTGCTATGGAGTTTTCAGGGTCAAATCAACAAGAGCAAATAAAAGAAAAAAATAAACGTCGTGAAAAAGCAATTCAAGGGTTTAGAGAAGAAATTAAAGACGAAGCACATAGAAATGAATAATATTTAATTAAAACAACAAAGGTGCAAAATGTGCACTTTTGTTGTTTTTTCGTGTCGATATTTTCAGAACGATAATCATACATTTATCAATTACATTCTTATAAAATTGATTTGGGAGAGTGAAACCAACAAACTAAGGGGTAATTAGGAATGGAATTAACAGTTGAAAAACGGATAGGAATTAGTAGCTTATTAGATAAAATAATGTTAGCAGAAGAAGCAGCAATGTTAATACAAGATGGTAATGTTGTTGGGATAAGTGGTTTTGCACGTGCAGGGGCAGCAAAAGTTCTTCCATTAGCTTTAGCCGAACGTGCAAAGAAAGAAAATCTAAAAATTGATGTTTATACTGGAGCCTCTTTAGGCCCTGAAGCAGATCAACTGTTAGCTCAAACTGGAGCAATTCGAAAACGAGCTCCATACCAAAGCCATCCAGTATTACGGAATTTAATAAATAGTGGTAAAGTGCTTTATGTAGACTCCCACCTATCTCATTCTGGTGAATTAGTACGTCAAGGGATTATTGGTCCGTTTAATTTTGTCATCATTGAAGCAACTGCAATTACTGAGGAAGGATTGTTAGTTCCAACAACTTCAGTTGGGAATACCCCAATTTACACTGAGAATGCTGAAAATATTATTATTGAATTAAATCTTGCTCACTCAGAGACCCTTTTAGGCGTTCACGATATTTATATTCCCAAAAGACAAGGTGAACGTGGAATTATCCCACTTTTAAATGCAACTGACCGAATAGGCGATATCGGTATCAAAATTGATCCAAACAAAGTAAAAGCAATTGTTATCTCTAACGAGCCAGATGCACCATCACTAATCGAAAAACCAGATAGAGAAACGCAAACGATGGCAAATCACTTATTAAATTTTTTCCGTGAAGAGATTAAAGTGGGTCGTTTATCAAAAGAACTAGCGCCAATCCAATCTGGTGTAGGATCTGTTGCGAATGCTGTATTGGAAGGATTCATAGATTCAGAATTTGAAGATCTCATCGTATTTTCTGAAGTTTTACAGGACGCCGTGTTCAATTTAATTGATGTGGGAAAGGTGTTATTCGCATCTTGTACCTCAATTACTATATCAGAAGAATTACAGAAGAAAGTATACGGCAATATTGAAAACTACGCAGACAAAATCGTCATTCGTCCACAAGAAATTTCAAACCATCCTGAAGTCATTCGTCGCTTAGGTTTGATTGCAATAAATGCTGCTTTAGAAGTAGATATATATGGGAACGTAAACTCTTCCCATATTGGCGGAACGAAGATGTTGAACGGAATCGGTGGTTCTGGAGATTTTACTCGAAATGCTAGAACTAGCATCTTTGTTACGAAATCTTATGCAAAAGGTGGTAAAATTTCATGCATCGTTCCAATGGTAGCTCACCATGACCATACGGAACATGATGTCCATGTAATTGTTACAGAACAAGGTGTAGCAGATTTACGAGGGCTTGCGCCTAAAGAAAAGGTAGCAAAAATTATTGATATCTGCGCTCACCCAGATTTCAAACAACAACTATGGGATTATTATTACGATGCAGTTCAGTTAACCGGTAATTCTCATACACCACATAATCTTGAAAGGGCACTTTCGTGGCATGTGCATGCAGCAAAAACTGGATCAATGAAATTCTAAGTCACGAGTTCATTCAATGGACTCATTTTTTATTTGAATACATTAATCATTCATAAAATTCATCGTAATTAAGCCTATTATACAAAAGCTGTAAAGTGACCATGTAAGTATTTTATTACTTTTTGGTACACCATTTGTTTTTACGATAATTGTGACCATACATGTGATGATTAAAAAGATAACAATGCTAAATAGTAATTTATGCTCCAAATAATTTCCCCCATTTTCCTCTATTACAATTAGTATCCAATGATTTTAAAAAATCTAAACCAAGGGATGAATAATTTTTTATATATTGTCTATTTAGTCATAGTGAATAATTCTGTTACAATTACGCTAGTAGTTGATTAGAAATGAGGATTAGTATGTACAAGACGATTGGTGTACTAGCTCATGTTGATGCTGGTAAAACAACATTTTCAGAGCAGTTACTATTTCATACACAAAGTATTAGAGAAATAGGAAGAGTTGACCATAAGAATTCCTATTTAGATCATCATTCAATTGAAAAACAACGAGGTATTACTATTTTTGCAGAACAAGGAAGAATTCATTATAAGGGGGATACTTTTACCCTTATTGATACACCTGGTCACGTCGATTTTGCACCAGAGATGGAGAGGGCAATAAGCGTAATGGATTATGCAATTGTCATCATTAGTGCTGTCGATGGAATAGAAGGGCATACGGAGACTGTTTGGGAGTTATTGAGAAAATATCATGTTCCTACGTTTATATTTATAAATAAAGTTGACCGAGAAGGTGCAGAAGTTTCTCAGTTAATGAATGATCTTCGGAAACAGTTTTCCGATGATGTTTTAATGGTGACAAATCCCATTGATGAAAACCATATTCCAGATGAGATTCTCGAATGGATTGCAGAAAGAGATGAATGTTTACTTGACCAATTTTTAGACGGGAATATAGAAGGTCCACTGTTTATACAATCACTTCAGTCACTCATTCAAAACGAACAAACATTTGTTTGTATGGCAGGGTCAGCCTTAAAAGGTATTGGCATAATGGATTTTTTTGACCAATTATCATTATTAACAAAAACGGATTACGACACTAAGTTACCTTTTAAATGTAAAGTATTTAAGATCCGTCATGATGAGCATAATCATCGAATCACATTTTTAAAGGCCATGCAAGGTACTTTACATGTTCGAGAAGAAATACCGTTTGGAGATTCTTCTGAAAAGATTACAGAAATTCGTCTCTATAATGGAAATCGATTTGAATCTGTGAGTAGTGTAGACGCTGGTGATATTTTTGCGGTCAAAGGACTCTCATTAGCAGAAATTGGTGATGTTATTGGGGTTGAGTCTACTACATCAAAGCATTTTGAACTTGTGCCAACTTTACAAGCAAAAGTAGTATACAACGGCACGGAACATATAAAAGAAGTGCTGAAGTCAATTCGAATTCTTGAAGCAGAAGAACCTACATTAAAAGTAATTTGGAACGAAAAGTTTCAAGAAATACATGTTCATATTATGGGTGTGATTCAGCTAGAAGTTTTGCAAGTTGTAGCGAAAGAACGATTTCATCTTGATATAAAATTTGAGGATCCTCAAATTTTATATATGGAAACAATCAACGCTTCAGTTGTTGGATATGGTCACTTTGAACCGTTAAAGCACTATGCTGAAGTACATTTAAAGATGGAACCTGCTCCTAGGGGCTCGGGTATCACTTTTGCCAATAATTGTCATGCTGACGATTTATCGGTAGGGCACCAAAGACTAATTGAAAAACATTTATTTGAACGGGAGCATAACGGGTTATTAACTGGCTTTCCGATTATAGATATTAAGTTTACTTTGCTTACTGGTAGAGCTCATAACAAACATACAGAGGGTGGCGATTTTAGAGAAGCGTCATTCCGCGCCATGAGACAAGGGTTAGAGCAAGCAGAGAATGTATTATTAGAGCCATATTATCGTTTTAAAATGAAAGCGTCGATTGATTATATGGGGCGTATGATGAATGACATCCAACAAGCTAGCGGAGCCTTTGAACCACCTAACATAAATGCTGATCAAGTGATCATTGAAGGTAAAGTGCCTGTCGCAACTTTTATGAATTACAGTACTACTTTTTAATCCTATACAAATGGAAAAGGATCCATAACATTACAATTTACAGGGTATGATGTTTGCCATAACACCAAGGAAATCATAGAAAAGATTGGATACGACAAAAATGCAGATGCAGAATATTCGTCCTCCAGTATTTTTTGTGCAAAAGGTAAAGGGTATGTTGTTCCTTGGTATGAGGCAGAAGCTGCAATGCATTGCTTGAAAAAGTAAACTGCTGTTACAGTTATTTTTTCAAAGAAGTAGATTTTGAAAGACTAATTTTATAGCTTTCACCATTTTGTTAAAAAGATTGTAAATACTTGCAAAATATTCTATTAATCTTTTGATAGAATAGTGAATAACAAAATATTCTTTACAAATACATCTTTACATTAGTATTTACTAATTATTGATTTGTGTTGTGAAGATAAAGGTGGAACAACTATGAAATTTAAACACACGTTAACTTTTCAACTGGGTACATTAATTGCTGGAATTTTAATTGTCATGATCGCAATTTCATCTACTGCAACTTATATCACTGCCTACGATAAACTTTATGAGGCAGCAGGGATAGAAGCATATGGCTGTGCGAATATTACGACTGGTTTAATTAATACTGATGATTTGGATAAAGCACTCTCTGGGGATATAGAGACAAGTGAACGACTTGGCGAAACAATTAACTGGACAATCCAACATAAAGATATTTTTGAATCTCAATATATTTTAGATTTAGATGGAAAGCTTATCGCTTTAGATGAAAATTTAAAGGAAAAAGGCTTTGCCCCTGGTGATGCATTCCAAATGGATAAAGACGCGATTGCTTCGCTATTAAAAACGGGTCATCCTACATATTCAGATCCTTATGAATTTGGAGGAATGAAAAGACTTTCAGGATATGCACCAATTTATAAAGACCATGATCCTTCAAAAGAAATTATTGCAATTAGTGTAATTGACTTCGATGCTAAGATTGTATCGGAAAGAACATGGGGTGTAGTAAGCCAAGGAATATTAATTGGGATTATTCCTATGATACTTGCTGCCATTGGTACAGCTTTATTAATTCGACGTAAAACAAAACCAATTTCTGATTTAATCCTACAAGCAAAAGAAATTGCTGATGGCAACTTAATGGTTGAACCAACAAAGGTTAAATCTAATGATGAAATTGGTGATTTAGCAATTACATTAAATCAATTAACTTCTAATTTACAATCGATGCTTATAACGATGCGTAAAACATCTCATCAACTAACCGAGAATGCAAGTGAAACTGCTAGCTCACTAATGGAGATGAACGAATCAGTTAGAGTAGTTGCAAACAATATCGAAGAAGTCTCTGCTTCAATGACTGATGGTATGTATCATGCCGATCAAGCCTCATCCGTCTTAGTTTCATTAGCGGATGACTTACAAAGCATGAAATCAAAAGCTGATTATACTGTAGAAAAGTCAAATCAAACGATGCAGATTGCTTCTGAAGGGGAAATACGAGCGAAAGAAATTAGTAATGATATGGATAAAATTAATACTGGTTCTAAGGTTGTTAGTGATACGATTCAACAATTAGTCCAATCAACAACAGAAATCCAATCTATTACAAATGCAATTTCTGATATTGCGTCACAAACAAATTTACTTGCACTTAATGCATCAATTGAAGCAGCTAGAGCTGGTGAACACGGAAAAGGGTTTGCTGTTGTAGCCGAAGAAGTCCGAAAACTAGCTGAACAATCAAATAAAGAAGTTTCACAAGTTGAAAATCTTGTTCGAAATATTATGGAGAATATTAGCAAGGTACTAATCTCATCTAATGAAAATGAAAAATATATCAAAAAAGGATCTGAAACAGTTCAATTAACTGTACAAGCCCTTAATAATATTTCTTCTGCAGTTTCGGACACAGTGAATGAAATTGCATCGATATCTAACTTACTTTCATCTGAAACAATAAAATCAGATAAAATTGTTGAAATGATTCAAGAGTTTACTCAAACGATTCATCAAATTGAAAATACAATGACGAATATTTCAGCAGCTGCTGAAGAAACAACTGCTAGCATGGAAGGTATCTACACAAGTTCTAACGAGTCAACAGAAATGGCAGAAGATCTTGAGAAATTTGTCCGTACATTTAAATTAAAAGAGTAAAAGAAAAAAGGAATGATTCAAAAAAAAGATTTGAATCATTCCTTTTTATAATGTATTGCTTTTACTTTTTAAGAATAATTTACTTATAATAGAAAGATAACAATGGGTTATATATAGATTCTAATAATAAAATAAAATACTAAGTTATTTAATACATATAAGAAAAAATTCGGTGGTGCTTTAAATGATTGTTACGAAAACAAAGGACATATATTTAAAAGGTACAAAAGAAGCTATATTACTATTACATAGTTTTACAAGCAGTGCGAAGGAAATGCGTGGACTTGCAAATTATCTTCACGATGTAGGATATAGTTGTTATGCGCCAAATTACAAAGGTCATGGGGAAACACCTGAAAAGTTATTTCAATCATCTGTTGAAGAATCATGGCAAACCGCTGTAGAAGCTATACGATTTTTACAAAACGAAGGACATGAAAAAGTTGTGGTGATTGGCCAATCTCTTGGTGGTGTAATAGCGTTAAGATTAGCAAATCATATTGCATGTAAAGCTATTGTTGTTATTTCAGCCCCAATAAAAGAACGACCAATTGAAAGTTTAGAAAATCGTGTACGACATTTTTCTAAACGATATTATCGTATTCAAGGGAAATCGGAAGATTGGATTGAAGACTATATTTTTCAACACTTCCCAAGGCCTGTTGAAAAGATTCGTGCACTACAACAATTTATATTAAATACTGAACCATTACTACCTAAAATCAATCAACCCATACTTTTATGTAAAGGTGGCTTAGATGATCAAGTATTTCTAGACAGTATCGATTGGATCGAACGTACAGTTCAAAGTGAATTTATAAAGAAAATAACATATCCGGATAGTGGTCATTTAATAACCTTAGATAAGGATAGGGAACGTTTGTATCAGGACGTATTACTATTTATGAAGCAATTGAGTTTAAACAATTGAAGCTTAAGTAGAGTTGTTAAAAAGCTCTAGCAATACTACTATTTAACACTACTGATTGTTAACATATTATGATAGGATATTTAATATAGTAATTAACCATTTTAGTTAAATGCTATTAACTGAATAAAAAGAATTTACAAAAAACTTAAAATCTGATATACTAGTAATACATTGAAAAGAATAGGAAGTGCATGGTGGAGTCTGTCAATTACGGCACCACTATGCGCTTTTTTGTTTTTCAATAATACATAGAAAGTAAGGGGGATGACTGTGCATTTTATTTTAACGATCATCATAGTGTTAGTTGCTTCTAAAATAGCAGGTCAAATTAGTATCAGATTAGGTCAACCATCTGTGTTGGGGAAAATTATTGCAGGTATTGTGTTAGGACCTGCATTACTTGGTTGGATTCAGCCTTCTGAGATTATTACCGAATTTAGTGAGATCGGTGTTTTATTATTAATGTTCTTAGCGGGACTTGAAACAGATGTTAAAAGTCTCAACCAAAATATGAAATCAGCAGTTGCTGTCGCTGTTATGGGTGTAATTATGCCAATCATATTAGGCTGGGGAGGTGGCATTTGGTTTGGACTTACCTCAACAGAATCAATCTTCTTAGGATTAGTCTTAGCTGCTACGTCTGTAAGTATTTCCGTACAAGTTCTTCGTGAACTTGGTTGGCTTAATAGCCGTGAAGGTGCTGCATTGTTAGGTGCTGCAGTACTTGATGACATTATCGTAATTATACTAATTGCAATCGCAATGGGATTCTTTATCGGACAAGATACGAATATCGCTATGTTAATTGGTGAACAAGTGATCTTTTTTGTTATTATTTTTGTTTTAGGTAAGTGGGCAGTACCGGTCTTTATGCACGCATTTGCTCGATTTAAAATTACTGAGCCAGTTGTTACTGCAGCATTAATTATTTTATTTTCGTTTGCTTGGGGTGCGGACTTCTTCGGTGTATCTGGCATTATCGGTACTTATTTTGCAGGTATTGCGCTTGCTAGAACTGATTGGGCACACCAAATTGAAGAAAAGGTATCACCAATTGCATACGGTATATTCGTACCGTTCTTCTTCATTAACATCGGTTTACCTATCTCATTTGACGGAGTAGGCAATCAAATTTGGTTTATCGTGATCTTCTGTATTATTGCTGTTGTGTCGAAATGGATTGGTTGTGGTTTAGGAGCTCGATTAACAGGATTTAATATGAAATCATCAATCGGAATCGGGGCAGGAATGATATCTCGTGGTGAAGTGGCACTAATATTAGCATCAATGGGACTTGCATCTGGTCTGTTACCACAAAGTCACTATACTTCAATTATTATTGTAGTAATATTCTCTACGCTTGTAACACCACCATTATTAAAAATGGTATTTGGAAAAAGAGAAGCGCACGCAGAGCAATAAAGACAAAAAAAGTACAATGCATTTTACATGCATTGTACTTTTTAATTTACATATATAAATTGAGTCATAAACTAATGGGCAATTCCATTATATTCCCTTTATCTAAACTTCACAATTTAAATATTTTGCAAATTGTTTTCTTTTAATATTGACTTTACTATGTGAAGGGAATCCCATTCTCCGCGCGATAATTTTATAATCGTATATTGTTTTGGGAATAATTTTTGACATATTTCCTTAGCGGTATAACCCTTACTATTTAAGCTTATAACTTCCTCTTGAACAGAAGTGAGATAATCTACTTTTCGTTGGAGCGAATTACGACCATCCTTAACAAATCCAGCATGTTGACAAAAGACTTCATGAAAATCATACGTCAACACTCTCTTTAATGAATCAATGATGGTGGGAATACTTTCATTCGAAAGAAGTAATTTTGTGTGTTCTTGGACAAATAAATCGCCCGTAAATAATTGACCAGTTTCTCGATTCAAAAAGGATTGATGATCAAATGCGTGTCCGGGAGTATCAATTACATCCCATGATGCATTTCGGGATTGAAAATCCAATGGTGTTGGATTTGCATGAAAAGGTTTTCTACTTCCCCAAAAGGCTTTTCTGTAGAAAGGATATTGCGCTCTCGTATTACAAACATCTATTGATTTTTCATTTATATATATAGGTACTTTCTTCGTTTTCTCAATATAAGCTGCACAACCAGTATGATCCTCATGGTGATGTGTAAGCATGACCTGATCGAAATCGGCATCGTCTATAAAGTTCTCAAAATATTTATGTAATGACTTAGCGCCTGTGTCAATGAGTACGCCATCAATTAAATAACAATACACATTCATAGAGAACCCCTGCATAGCAATTTTACCATTTATATAAGAAACACCATGTTGTTCTCCAATTATTGCAGATTTCTTAAATATCATGAC
Organism: Ureibacillus sp.; assembly: GCA_035556295.1. Lineage (GTDB taxonomy): Bacteria > Bacillota > Bacilli > Bacillales_A > Planococcaceae > Ureibacillus. The sequence goes on along the minus strand of DATMFE010000363.1, from coordinate 108,314 downwards.
TTCATCTCCTTTATCATCACGTAGTAGTATATCAAAAATGAATGAATATTCAATTTACTTTTAAAACTGAAGGTCGGTATATGAATAAAGTACCTATAGAGTATTTAATTCATTAATTTTACATATGAAATAACAAAATTGAAAATATAATTATTATGAAGGAAATTGGATTTCATTCAAGGAATATATAAGTTAAGAAATCAATTCTTTAAATATATAGAGAGAAGAGGAATAAGGAATGATTCAATTTCAAAATGAACATTTCACTGTTTTTGAAAGTCAGTTATATAAAACAACATCAGTTGTAGTAAAAACAAAAGATTGTGTTATTGTTGTTGATCCTAACTTGCTTCCAAAAGAAGTGGACGAAATTCGACAAACTGTCAATAAAATAAAAGGGAATCTTCCTGTTTACGTCATCTATACTCACTCAGATTGGGATCATCTAATAGGGTGTGGTGCTTTTTTGGATGCAACAACAATTGCTAGTCATTTATTTTCAAATGTGGATCAGCATCATGTTATTGAACAAATTAAACAGTTTGACGACAAGTATTATTTAGACCGCAATTATCCAATTATTTTCCCTCAAGTGGATATTCCTATTAGTCGGGAACGTCATTCTGCAAAAATTGGGGGTACAACTTTAACTTTCTATCAAGCACCTGGTCATACAATTGATGGGATCTTTACTGTTATAGAACCATTAGGAATCATTATAGCTGGCGATTATTTATCAGATGTGGAATTTCCATTTATATATGACAGTAGTTATCATTATGATTTGACCTTACAAAAGGTGGATACGATTTTGACGAATCATCGTATTCAATATCTTGTTCCTGGACATGGTCATATCGCAACAAATATTGATGAAATTAGAAGAAGAAAAGAAGAGTCTAAGCGCTATATACAGGAAATTAGAAATAGCATTAAAACGAATGAGGATAGTCATCATTTAATTAGCCATTACACCTATTGGCGAGAATTGAATTATTCACATGAGGAAAATCTTGCTTTAGTAAATCGTGAGTTAAATAATCAAAAGAAAAAGTAAAAGCTCCCAAAATAAATGATGATTTTTGTCATGTATTGATAGGTAAGTGCATATTATAGGTGGTTGAAATTTTCAAACTTAAAAAGGAGTATTTTTATGAAGAAGTTTGTCTTATTAATTATCACTTTACTGCTACTTGGAGCTTGTAATCAAAATACTCAACAAGAATCTACTGAAGAACCCACTACAAAGGATTCTACTGAGACATCAATAGAAAATGATTCTACAAATGATCAGGAGAATAACGAAGAAACTACACCTACACAAGGTCAAGGTCCATCTGAAATCTACACACAGCTAGAATCAAAAATTGTCGACAGATTAGATGTACTTTTCGCACCCGAAATTGATTATAGAAAGTCAGAATATGATTTTGGCGTTTTAAACACGATTACACGTAATTATAGTAATTTGGTACATGTCATTGACCAGGGTGAAAAGTTTAATAGTTATTATGAATGGTATTCACCAAAAGAATTGTCTGATGCTCTAATAAAGTATCATGGGTTTACGATTGATTTTGAAAAATATAGTCATGCAAATGAAGAGTATGCACAAATAATTTATGATGGTGATTATGTCTACTTAGTTTCTGCTGATTACCCAGGATTTAATGGAGTTTATGAACCGGTAATTAACTCCATTGAGCAATTAGAAGAGTTGCCTATGTATTACGTAGAACTTCAGTATAAATCCTTCTCATTAGGCGAATATGAAGAAGCTGGTCATGAAGGGGAGTTTACTTTGTGGGATACACCAATGAGTGAATGGCCAGATGATATGGATGAATTTATTACACTAAATGAGACGAAAAATTACGCACTATTTATTGAACAAGGCGATACTTTTGCGTTAGCTTATTACGGAACAACGCCACTTTCAGAAGATGAACGATTTGAATATATAGAGGGTTTGAACTATTAGGAATTAGCAAAGGACATTTCGTGTAAACTATAAACGAAATGTCCTTTACATATAGCATGCTGTAATTTATAACACATCATTATGCTGTAGTTTCAGTAAACGTTACATTTACTAATTCTTCTTTATCATTTGTGAACTCCAAATTAACAAATAAACCAAATTCTCGACCATTTTCTACTAATATTAACTTAAATTTTTCAACTGATGTTTTTTCTCCAACGACTCTCTCCATATGTAGGTAATCGGTGATTTTTGCATTTGGATACTTTTTCCTTGTTTCTTGCATTGCCATTAACCCCCACTTCGCATAGGCAGGAGTTGGATTTTCTTGAACTACTGGAGAACTAACGATATGAGTCGGAGAAAACGCAGAAACAGTGATAAATGCAGTACCAATTGCTAATAATGAAATGAATATCTTCATTTTCTAATCCCCGTTTCTTTTCTTTTATTATGAACAGGTAATAAACCAATATGTGTTTAAAATAATGGAGGAAACGTTAAGAAGTGTAGTGAATGACTTAACACAGAAAGGTACAACACCCAAGATCCAAAATTACTCGACAGATTTCAGGATTCTGTATGGAAGTTTTCCAGTAAATTCGATTTACTCGACAAGATTTGAGGTTACTATAGGAAGTTGTCCAATAAATTCGAATTACTTCACAAGATTTCCAATATCTCATTAAATATCTAACGAATCCGATTATACTATCCAAATCATACAGTCATAAAATTCTCGTATTTATTCACAAAATTACAAGGTAAGAATTGTATTTAATTCGTAAATTTGATACATTATATTAGAAATAACAAATGAATCAATGATGTGATCAAGTAAATAAGAATTGTGAAACAGAAAATATAGCAGCTGCTGAGAGCTATATCACCACTTCTTATTGAAACCTACCACGGAGATGTAAGTGAAACTTACCGAGCACGTTCTCGTTACAAACGTTTAGAGGGTTAGAGCATTGGTTTTAACCGAACTAAGGTGGTACCACGTCTATTATGCGTATAAGACGTCCTTTTATAGGATGTTTTATACGCTTTTTTAGGTCTACAGGATGTAGATTACAATGGCGTTGCTACAGAGACCAACAGAATGTTGATCATATCGTTGATGCCATAGGACGTGGTGTTTTCAGCGATAAGTGGCGCACTTCGCGTTTTTTCATATTGTTAAGGAGGAAAAAATTTATGTCACAACAAACAAACGATTTTTCAAAATGGTACATTGACACAATTCAAAAAGCAGATTTAATGGATTACACACCAGTTCGCGGATGTATCGCATTCAAACCTGATGGATACGAACTATGGGAACACATTCAATCCGAAATGGACCGCCGTTTTAAAGAAACTGGTCACCGTAACGCATATTTCCCAATGTTAATTCCAGAATCATTTTTCCAAAAAGAAAAAGATCATATCGAAGGGTTTTCACCAGAACTTCCATGGGTCACAGAAGCTGCTGGTGAACAGTTAGAAGAAAGACTTGCACTACGTCCTACTTCTGAAACAATGATTGGTCATTTATATTCTAACTGGATTAAGTCATACCGCGATCTTCCAGTATTAATTAACCAATGGGCAAACGTATTCCGTTGGGAAAAGAAAACATTACCATTTATCCGTACATCTGAATTTTTATGGCAAGAAGGGCATACTGCTCATGAAAATGAAGAAGATGCACGCAAAGAAACAATGCAAATGTTAAACATTTATAAAGAAGTAGTAGAAGGTTTACTTGCAATTCCTGTTTATGATGGTCAAAAAACACCATCGGAACGTTTCGCTGGTGCAGTTGATACTTATTCAATTGAAGCAATGATGAAAGATGGGAAAGCGGTTCAAGCTGGTACATCTCACTACTTAGGTACTAAATTTGCTGAAGCATTTGATATTAAATATTTAAACCGTGAAAATAAACACGTACATGTGCACACAACTTCATGGGGTACTTCAACACGTCTAATCGGTTCGGTAATCATGGTGCATGGTGATGAACAAGGACTAGTCTTACCTCCAAAAATTGCACCTACACAAGTTGTCTTAATTCCTGTAGGTCCATGGAAAAAGAACCCAGCAATCATCGAAAAATTAGACGAAATCTTTGTAGCATTAAAAGCAAAAGGCATTCGTGTAAAATTAGATGATTCTGACCAATCACCAGGTTACAAATTCAATGAATGGGAATTGAAAGGTGTACCTGTACGAATTGAACTAGGACCACGTGATTTAGAAAACAATCAAGTTCTATTAAAAGCACGTGATGAACAAGACAAAGTAACAGTTGAACTAGGGAATGTTGTTACAACTATTGAACAAGAGCTAGAAACGATGCAAACTCGACTATTTGAAAAAGCAAAAGCATTCAGAGATGCAAACTCACATACTCATGTTGATTCACTAGAACAATTAAAACAACATTTAGAGGAATCCGAGAAAAACGGAACAATCCCAGGCTGGATCTTAGCTGGTTGGTGCGGTGATGATATGTGTGAAGAGCATGTAAAAGAAGAAACGAAGTTTACAACACGTAACATTCCATTCAATCCACCAACAACAAAACATACATGTATTAACTGTGGTAAAGACGCGAATCATACGGTTTGGTTCGGTCGAGCATATTAAAATATACAAAAACGCTATCCTATGGGTAGCGTTTTTTCACGTCATTATGTCACTTAATATAATAATCAAAATTTCAAAGATGATATTTTACTATTATTAAGTATTGTCTTTATTTGTCGAATGATGTAAGATATTGACATTTTATATTGATTTTCCCACTTATTTATCTTACATTTTAAGTATTCGAAAAATTCTTTAAATAGATTGTGGGATAATAAACTAATAACAGATTTAAAGAATTATTTGAATAAAAAATTTTTCTATGAAATTGAAATCGATTTCATAGAGCAGTAGGGGGAACTGTTTTGAAGAAAAGAATGTTATTTTCATCCTTGGCACTAGCCGCTTTTCTGGTAGGATGTGGTGATTCATCTGCGCCAGCACAAAATGGATCAGGTGCTTCAACTGAAGCGGGGTCAACAGAAACTGCGTCGGATAAGGTCGGAATCAACCTTGTTACAATTGGGACAGGTGGAGCTTCTGGACCATATAACATCCTAGGGACAACATTAGCAGACATTTACACATCTGATTTTGGTATTAACTCAAGAACACAAACAACAGGGGCTTCTGTAGAAAATATTAATCTTTTAGAGCAAGGTAAAATTGAAGTGGCATTTGTGATGACAGACGCTTTATCACAAGCTTTAGCTGGTGAAGTGAGTTTTAAAGAACCAATTAAAAATGTTTCACAAATCGCAACATTATACCCAAACGTAGTTCAAATTATTGCGAAGAAAGATTCAGGTATCAATACAATTGAAGATTTAAAAGGAAAGCGAGTTGCAGTAGGTGACCAAAACTCAGGTGTTGAGGTAAATGCTCGTACACTACTTGCTGGACATGGTATTACTTATGACGATTTACAAGTTGATTACTTAGGTTATGCAGAAGCGGCAGATGGATTAAATGCTGGAACAATTGATGCAGCATTTTTAACAAGTGGTCTTCCAAATGCCTCAGTATTAGAACTTTCTCAAACAATGGGAATTACATTAGTTTCTATTGACCCAGCAAATATTGATGATATTGCAAAAGAACACCCATACTTCGTAACTTATGAAGTACCAGCTGGCACTTATGGTAATGATGAACCTATTAAAACAGCTGCTGTACCAAATGCACTTGTTGTACGCAGTGACATGAATGAGAATGATGTTTATCTTTTAACGAAGAAATTCTTTGAAAGTCAAGATAAATTAATAAACTCTCATCAAGCAGCTACTGAAATTCCTGGTATAGATGGACAAGAAGGTTTTATCGCTCCAGTACACCCAGGAGCTCAGAAATATTTTGATGAGCAAAAATAATAAAAGGAGATGGTTATGGAGTATAGGTGCTCTTATACTCCTTACCATTTTTTTTATAAAAATCCCCGTTTTTTCATTTGAATTCGAAGATCAAACTTATTATCTACTAGATCATTCATTTCAACTTAAATGGATTCATTCAGTAGAAAAAGAAGAGTGGATTGAAACATATGAAAAGAGTGGGGACGAGTTACTTTTAACAGATACCTATTTTAAAACATTTGGTGCTGGAGTTCCAAGCGATTCAGAAAAGACAGAATTAGTTAATGGGTATGTAAAGATGGAGATAAATCGTACATTTCCAGAATTGTTTTTAACTGTTTCTGAAAATGTGAAAACAACCATACTTACAAACAATCGAAATATACCTATTTATACTTATACAAGTGATTATGCAACAGTACATATCACAAAAGAATCGATATATCTTTGGGAACTAATTTCGGGAGGGTTGTTATGAGTGTAATCAACGAAGCTGAGGCGAAAAAAGTCCTTGTAGAGGAGATTTCAGAAGAAAACGTTCAAAAAGTATTAGAAAAATATGATACGGATTCTAACGTCCGTAAATTGAAAAATAAAACGCTAGTTATATTTATTGCCATTTTAGGAATTCTATTTTCATTATTCCATGTTTATGTCACGTTTAACCCAATTCCAACTTTACTTCTTAGATCCGTGCATTTACTTTTCGCATTAGCAATTGTCTTTCTAGTTTATCCAACCTATAAAAAACAAGATCGTTCAAAAGTTCCTTTTTATGATTGGATGTTATTCGGTTTGAGTTTATTTTCTTGTGGTTATCTTTTCGTAGAATATCAAGCCATTATGACTGAAAGAGGCGGTATTCCTAATACATTTGATATTATTGTTGCAATTGTAACTGTAATACTTGTATTTGAAAGTGCAAGACGTGTTACTGGTTGGATTTTACCAATATTAGCTTTAATTTTTTTAATCTATCCATTCTTTAGTAATTCTTCATGGCTACCGAATATGCTAATGACTCGACAATTTGACCTTGGAGATATTTTCGGTCAATTATACTTAAAAACTGAAGGGCTATTCTCAACAGCGATTGGTGCTTCCGTACAATACATTTTCCTATTTATTTTATTCGGAGCATTCCTTGCTAAATCAGGTATGGGTCAATTCTTTAACGATTTAGCTCTAGCTTTAGCAGGACACCAACAAGGGGGACCAGCTAAAGTAGCTGTTATTTCGAGTGCTTTCATGGGTAGTATTAATGGATCAGCAGTAGCAAACGTAGTTGGTACTGGTGCTTTTACAATTCCTTTAATGAAAAAAATCGGGTATGAAAAGAATTTTGCGGGTGCAGTGGAAGCAAGTTCGTCCATAGGTGGACAAATATTACCTCCAGTAATGGGTGCAAGTGCGTTCATCATGGCTGAAACAACAGGTATTTCTTATGGTACTATCGCACTTGCAGCAGCTATACCCGCACTTTTGTTTTTCCTTGGCGTTTTAGCTCAAGTACACTTCCGTGCAGGACGTTCAAATCTAAAAGGAATCCCAAAACCTGACCTACCAAGAGTGAAAGAAGTTTTTAAAGAAGGCGGGCATTTACTAATTCCACTTGTGGGTCTAATCTTTTTCCTTGGTTCAGGTGTTCCTGTAGCGTTTTCAGCGCTTTATACAATTCTTTTAACGATTATAGTTGCTGCATTTAAAAAGAATACGAGAATGGGCTTTAAAGATATATTAGCTGCATTAGAAGATGGAACAAAACAATCTCTATCTACAATAGTAGCCTGTGGTGTCGTTGGTATTATTATTGGTGTTGTAAACTTAACAAGTTTCGGTTCTACATTAACTAGTGCCATAACACACTTAGGATCAGGTTCATTATTCTTAACATTGTTCTTAACAATGATTGCTTCAATTATATTAGGTATGGGATTACCATCAATTCCAGCTTATATTATTACTGCTACAATGGTTGCACCTACACTTGCTGACTTTGGTGTTCCAATTCTTGTGGCCCATATGTTTGTTTTCTACTTTGGAATTTTTGCAAATATCACACCTCCAGTAGCATTAGCTTCATTCGCAGGAGCAGGACTAGCAGGTGGAAATCCGATGAAGACAGGATTTATTTCAGTTCGTTTATCCCTTGCAGGATTCATTGTTCCTTATTTATTTGTATACCAACCTGCCATGTTGTTAATTGATCCTACCGGACTTCCTATGAATGCCGTGGAATTCCCGATGGCTTCGATAATAGATATTATAATTGTGGCGATAACATCAATTGTTGGTGTCATTGGTATAGGGGCAGCGATTGAGGGGTATTTTATAAAGGAACTCAATGTTATTCTTCGTATAATTCTTGCTGCGGGTGCTTTAATGATGTTAATACCTGAACCAATCACTGATATTCTTGGAACAATAATCGTATTAATAATCTTTGCAATTAATTTTATCGCCAATAAAAAAACAAAAAATAAACTTGCATTATAAGCAAAATTTAACTACCAACAATTTATTTTGTTGGTAGTTTTTTTATGTAATATTATTGTTGGAAAATATTATTTGTGAATATAATTATGTTTTATGCTACACTTAAGGCACTATTGAATAATGGAGGATATACATGAAACAATTTTTTAGTTTGTTCACTCTTGGGTTAACAGCAATGATTTTAACAGCATGTGGGGGACAAGAATCCTCAAAACCAGCTGAAGTAGTTACTTCATTTTTAGAAGCTGTACAAGCAGGAGATTTAAAAAAGGCCAATACTTATGTAGCTAGTGACAAAGGTTCTGAAGATTTTGATCTATCAGAAATGGGTGAAGATGATGACCCTACTACTACTGCTCTTATAAAGGGTATTAGTAATAATTATAAATTCAAAAAACCTGAAGAAAAAATGATTGATGATAATAAGGCAGAAGTTACAGTTGAAATTACATCTATCGACTTTGCAGCTGTGATGAGTTCAGCAATGGAAGATATCTTTGGTATTGCTTTTGAATTAGCATCTGAAGACCAATCAGAAGATGAATATAACAAAGCAATGGAAGAAAAATCAACAGAAATTCTGACTAATGCGATGACATCTAAAGATGCTAAAATGGTTACTCGCGATGTGACATTAACATTGGAAAAAGACGATGAAGGTAAGTTTGAAATCGTATCTGATGAACAATTAATGGAAGCAATACTAGGTAATGCTTCTGAAGTTGAAGATATGTTTAGTGGAATGGAATAATAAAAAAATGATGTTGCGATGAGCGCAGCATCATTTTTTATATTGAATTTCTATTTGAAAGATGTAATTTATGGCCATTAATTTAAAAATTAACGAACTGTAACAGCAGTTCCTGTTGCAATACACATCATCATGCCATCACGAAGCGTTTCAAAGTCTAAGTCTACACCGATTACAGCATTTGCCCCAAGTCTTCTAGCTTCATCCTGCATTTCTTTAAGTGCTAGACTACGCCCTTCCGCTAGTTTATTTTCATAAGCTGAGCTTCGTCCACCTATTAAATCAGTTACCGAAGCAAAGATATCACGAACAAAATTTGCACCCATAATCGCTTCTCCAGTAACAATTCCATGATATGTTTCGATTGTTTTTCCTTCAATAGATCCTGTTGTTGTAGTTAGCATTTCTACATTCCTCCTAGATTTAATACTTACTATACGATTATCTTCCAAAAAGGTTTTCAAAAATACTTATATTTTAAAACTTTTTGTTAATTTACCCGGAGAACACACATATTTTGCCAAACCTTAATGTAATCTGCACACTTTAATATTTCAATCCAATACATGATATTGTAATAATGTTTCATACAAAAAATTTCTATCACTTTATTAGCACTTAGTTTAGTAAAATAAAATTACACATTATTACTATTGTGAACATAACCGACATTTTTAAATAGTAATGTATGGTATACACACCTAATGATAAAGGGGATATTGATGGATTTAACACCTCTAATTATTTCTTTATTATTTTATGGCGTTCCAATTTTCATGATGTTATGGTTCATGGTTAGTGTTGTAACAGCATTAAGAGAGAGAAATGAACTTTTAAGAGCTTTGATAAAAAAATTAGATAATAATAGAAATAAAGAAGACTAAACTGAATTAGCTAAGGGGCATAATATGTGTTTAATTAATTTCCACTTTAAGAATCATCAAAAATACAAATTAATAGTCGTTGCAAACCGTGATGAAGAATATAATCGACCAACAAAAGAAGCTCACTTTTGGGAAGATGAGTCAACAATTCTAGCAGGACGAGATTTACTACAGATGGGTACATGGTTGGGAGTTTCAAAAAATGGGAAGTTTGCAGCTTTAACTAATTTTCGCGATCCTAGTTTACCAATTGCACCTAAAACTAGAGGAGAAATTGTGAAGGATTTTTTAACGTCTGATAAAAATCCAGAAGAATTTATCACATTGTTAAGAGGAAATAGACATCTTTATGGTGGTTATAATATTGTCATTGGTAATGGTGATTCTCTTTATCACTATAATAATATTTTCGATGAATCCAATAAAATAACACCTGGTACACATAGCTTAAGTAACTGTACTTTAAACACTCCCTGGCCCAAAGTAGTCAAAGCAAGAAACAAATTGGAGCAAATTGCATCACAAAAGGACAGCACTTTAAGAATTGATCAGTTATTCGAAATGGTATCCGATAAAACGCTTGCACCTATAGAGGAACTACCTAATACTGGTGTTGGTCTTGAATTAGAAAAACTGTTATCTCCAATTTTTATTCAGATGTCACATTATGGTACCCGTTGTTCTACAGTTGTATTAATTGATCGTAACAACAAAATCACCTTTGTTGAAAGAACGTATCATAATGGGGAGTTTCAATTCGACCAAACATTTGAATTTTAGGAAGATTAAATAAAAACCTAATTTTTTGTTAAAAAACTAAACGTATGTCACGCTTCAATTTGGTCTTATCGCATTTACTACAATAGTAATGGATTTAGAAAATAATTCAGAAATGAGAAGTGAATTACAACGGTATCCATTACTTGATCATAAAAAGGAGGTAGTATTATGGGATACAATCAAGTTGGCGGTGCATACGATAACGGTGGTTATTCAAAAGGTTCTGGTTTTGCATTATTAGTAGTATTGTTCATTCTTTTAATTATCATTGGAGCATCTTTCCACAACAAATACTAATAGACTCAAACAGTTCTAAATAAATCTTGATCATGTAACAAAGGATTCTAAAGTGAAATGGCTTTAGAATCCTTTTTTATGTGTTTAATATCCGCGTAAATGTACTTTGGTTTAGTAATTTAATTCATAAAGAATTCCTGCTTAACTTCGCAGGATTATAATAAATTAATGAAACTTTATCTATATATAAAACGTATGGTTTACAAAGAGTCTTTTAGTGTAAAATATATTTAGAAAAGATATCCAATTTTATTTTGACAACTAACACTTATTATTTTTAATGGAGGATTGACCATGTCTGATATAAAAAACCCATTTTTTGAAGATTTAGATGCCAAAAAAAATGAACCTCTACCTACTAAATTAATGGAGGAAGAACCCGAAGCTCAAATTACACCTCAAATCAATACGCAAGTACTAGCACAAGCAATGGCTCAACCATTAGTATCACAAGAAGAAATGTCTCAAATACGCAAACGTCAACTGGCATTAAAAGAAGAACCACAAGTACAAGCTTTGGCAGAAAAAATTGATACAAAAAATCAAATTGCTATTCTCGAGTTCGGGAAAGAAACAGCGACAGAAATTTCTAAGTTCTCAGACAGAATGCTTTCAACCATTCGCACAAGTAAACTTGAAAAATCAAGCGCACTGATTAGTAACCTAAACAAAATTATGGATCGATTTGATCCCCAAGATTTTAAGGATGAGAAAAAAGGATTTATCTCAAAACTATTTAATAAGGGGAAAGAACAACTTCAGCGTATATTATCAAAATATGAGACGATGAATAAGGAAATCGATGCGGTCTACAATGAAATAACGAAGTATGAAGTGGAAATGAAGCAAAATACAATCGAATTAGAGCACATGTATGATCAAAACTTACGCTATTTCCAAAGCTTGAGCGAGCATGTTGCAGCAATCGAAATAAAAGTAGAAAACTTAAAACCCCAATTAGCAAACTTAGAAACACGAGCAAATGAAGGTGATCAAGAGGCGATTATGGAACTTGAATCCTTACGCCGTGCGATAGAGTTGTTAGAACAACGACGATATGATTTAGAGATGGCACAGCAAGTTTCGTTCCAAGCTGCCCCACAAATCCGTTTAATGCAACAAGGGAACAATCATTTAATCGGTAAGATCAACTCTGCATTTGTAACAACGATTCCAATCTTTAAACAAGGAATTATTCATGCTGTCACTATCAAACGACAAAAATTAGTATCTGATTCAATGAATGAATTAGACAAACGTACTAACGAAATGTTACTTAAAAATGCAGAAAATATTCGTACGAATAGTGTCAATATAGCTCGTTCTGCTGGTCAACCAAGCATTAAAATAGAAACGATTGAACAAACATGGCAAACAATTATGGCTGGTATTGAAGAAACGAAACAAATTCAAGCGGAAACAGTACGTAACCGTGAAGAAGGTCGTAAACGTATTGAAAAATTACAATTAGAATACGAAAAATTAAAAAGTATGTAGTAAATAACTTTAAAGAGCAATCCAAAGGAACTTCTTTGGATTGCTCTTTTTTTCATAGACAAATTCATCTAGTTTTCAAATTTAGGTAATTATTTTGTTTTTCTAATATAATTGTCCCTCTATTAATTCACCCTATACCATTCGCCCCCTTATATTAAACGTTTATCTCAATATCAATTTTTTTCTATCAATTTTTAATAACTTAGTATATTCGCCTCCATCGAAAAGTTACAGCTTAATATACTGTAAAAGCAAATGAGTGAGGAGGTGAAATCATGTATATGTATGGAAAACCAAATAATCATGAAGAATGTGAGTGTGGTAAAGCTATGAATTATAAAGAATGGAAAAAAGACGATCAGTTAGATGATATTGTAGATTTATTGAAAAAAATATTAAAAGAAAAACAGGATAAAAAAGAAGACAAAAAAGAAACGCATAAAGATCCTGAGTTTGATGTAGTAACAGTAACATTTGATTTAGATGATCATCAAGTTGAATTCGTTTCCCCAGCTAATGGTGTATTCGGATGTCCTATTACTGTAAACGTGACATCAATTACTGATGCAACGCGTTGCTTACTAAATCAAGGCTACAAAATCGTAACATATGTTGCAGCGTTTGAAGCAAGTGAACTTGGAGGAGACACAGCTCTAGGCACTTACACATTCGTAAGAAGGAGATAATGAATGATGGGTGATTCCTTTCGAATCACCCATTTTCTAAAAAAGAAAAAAACTCCCAAAGTCGCGGTTTCGACGACATGGGAGCATACATAGAAATTTTCTAAATTTGAAATTATTCTTTTAGAATCCAAAGAATCCTCTTCTACGCATTGGGAAACAATCTGGATTAGGATTTTCAGGTGTTCCACAATTACGTGTTGTCTGAGAGTATACGTCTTCTGTTGATTCTGTAACAGGGAAATAGTGTTGATTATGAGTAATATGGCGGTTTACATTTCGAATATGAACTGGATGGATATGTGGAACAACTGTATTGAATATATTCGTACGAACCACCTCTTGTGTTGGTGATACTTGTGCTGGAGCATATTGAGTTGGCATTACATTTGGTGGACAGCAAGTAACGTGGCGTGTACCGTTACAACCGCAATTTCTATTATACATTCATCATGACCTCCTTATTCTTATATTGGTTTACAGTACTAACATATTCAACAAGCTATTGCCTAACTAGATAAAAACCTATTTTGCACAAAATCTAATGAGAAAGAACGATATAAAATTTAGATTACTTGGTTATTTCCCCAAAAGGGTTAGATGTTTACCTATGGGCTAGAAATGGCAAGTAGATGCGGATTTAAAAGAACTTTCAACAATACTACTAGAAATTATAAAGGTCTTAGGAATGATAATTACTCCGAGAGTTCTCCTATTTTCTTAGTAAATTGCTATCATAAAAAAAGGACGCAAATTGAGGATAATTGTATTGATTTGGCCATACTGTTTGGTGTCCAATTATACAAAAATCAATACACTATAATGAGGAGGATTTATGATGAAATGGATGATCTATGTCATATTTTTCGTTCTCTTTATTGGAGTAACTTTCTTTGGATTAGGACCTGTATTATTTGCGGATGGATCAATAAATGAACGAATGATCACTACATTAATTGTTTTCCTTATTTATGTCGTATTAGCTTTCTTACTAATATTCTTTATTAAAAAAATCAATCACCGCTAATTTACAAGTGACGAACATTGATTATTTGACAATGTCGTCACTTTCTTTTTACACATAAATTTTCGGATAGTTATGTGCCTTACAAAAAATGAAAAGTGTTAGGTCTTTAACTAGACTCTTTAAAAAGTATTTTGAATACAGATTATAATCGCCCTAAATACATAAAAATTATCACGTACTATAGAAATAGACTTGCAATTTGATATTAGATTATCAAAAACAGATAGAGCTAGATGCAGTAAGGGAGAATGGAGGTGTAACATTTTTGAGTTTAATTACAATAAGCCCTGGTCATTACTCACCTGGTACTGGAGTCCAAGATTTAATCGAAGAAGTTACTGAAGCAAGAAAGGTTGTAAATCGAGTTGTTCAACTATTAAGAGTAGCAAGTATTGGTGTCACGCAAGTGGTTGATAATACATCGACATCACCAACACAAAATCTCGATTACTTAATTACGCAACATAACAAATCGTCGAGAAAATTAGATGTCACTATACACTTTAATTCAACAAGTGGAAGACATGATACCGGTATTGGAACAGAAGTCTTATATCAAACTGATAAAATGCGAACTTTTGCTAACAAAGTGAGTGAGTCAATCTCAAATGCTAGTAATTTGAGAAATCGTGGAGGAAAGAAACGAATTAATTTACCATTTTTAAATAACACGAACCAACCTGCAATAGTAATTAAGGTTTGCTTTGTTAATTCGACGGTTGACGTGGCGATCTACCGTGAGAAATTTGAAGAAATATGTATTTCGATTGCCAATGAATTAATTCAATTTGTAAAACCGGGGCATCCAATGATTAAAAAGATTCCCCAGATCTCATCTCAAGAAATTTTAGATATAAATGATGAGGATAATTCAAATGACCTTAAGAGTATTTTGGACAAAACAATTCCAGTTGATAATTTTTCCGAACCTAGCATTATAAAGGAGATAGAGGATATATTAACAAACCAAGATACCATTAAGAATATGATTGAAAAAGGGATAGAAGAAAAGGTAATTGGTGAAGAATGGTTAGAAAAACTGGAAAATGGAATACTTACAACTAGTGATCTATTAGGAATTAGTGCTTTAATTGTTTTTTGTTCTTTAAAGTAAAACTACATTAATTGTGGGGTGTCTAGAAATTGAATTGTTTCTAGACACCTTTTCTTTTTAATGAATTGGATGTATTGATTGACATGTATATCGACCGCTGATATACTTATATCGACAGATGATATATCGAGTATCAATATAACGGGAGGTAACATAATTTGACACAACATCCGCCACTTACTGAAGGCGTTTATTATATTTTACTTGCATTATATGAACCAAGGCATGGATATGGAATTATACAACTAACAGAACAACTGACTAATGGACGCGTGAAATTAGGAGCAGGTACGATCTATGGAGCAATAAAAACATTAGTCGATAAAGGATGGATTAAGCCAGTTGATGATGACGGTCGTAAAAAGGAATACGTTATAACACCTGCCGGAAAAGACATAATTGAAGATGAAATTTTAAGATTAAAGGAACTTCATGATAATGGAATCCGAATTACAAGGGGAGATAATGAGTGAAAGAAAGAATAACGAAGATTCGATTTTTCATCGATTATGAAAAAGAAGAGCAATGGGTTAATGAGATGTGTCAACAAGGATGGCATTTAAAGAAATTTGGTATCGCCAATTATCAATTTGAGAAGGGGAAACCAGATGAATATATTTATCGCAATGAAATGTTATCAGGCTTAGGTACAAAAGATAAGATTGATGAGTACATTGACTTTCTAAAAGAAACTGGCATTGAACTTGTATCGAAATCGAGTACTTGGGTGTACTTTCGAAAAAAGAAAGAAGAAGGACCATTTGAATTATATTCTGATACTAGTTCTAAAATTCAATATTTAAATCGCATAATTTATTTATTTACGTTCTTTGCTATCATTAATTACTTTTTTGGAATATCAAATTTTATTAAACCATTCAACATGTTATTAACAGTAATTGCAATACTTAACTTTTTGGTTGCCATATTAATTACACTCCCTTTGTACAAAGTATATAAAAGAAGAAAAACACTAAAAACAAAGTTAGATATCTTTCACGATTAGAAAGGAATTTGTTGTAAATGTCACTCAAACTAGAACATGTTGTAAAAAAGTATAAAGAATTCACAGCAGTAAATGACCTTAATTTTTCAATTGGAAAAGGTGAAATTTTCGGTTTAATTGGCCAAAATGGTGCAGGTAAAACGACTACTTTCCGAATGATTTTAGATTTGCAGGAACCTACATCTGGAACAATTACTTGGGAAGGTAAGCCTGTTAATAGAGTAAATCGAGATATTTTGGGCTATCTTCCTGAGGAGCGCGGAATTTTTCCACAAATGAAAGTAGATGAGCAATTATATTTTTTCGGCGAATTACGTGGAATGGATCGACAAGATTTAATAAAAGAAATTGACTTTTGGATTCAACGATTTGATTTAGAGGACAAACGTAAAAATAAAGCTGAAACATTATCTAAAGGAAATCAACAAAAGGTACAATTAATTGCAAGTTTTATCCATAAACCTAAATTTTTAATATTGGATGAGCCGTTTAGTGGCCTCGATCCTGTAAATAGAGACTTGCTAAAAGATGCCATTCTCTTTTTGAAAAACCAAGGAACGACGATACTTTTCTCGAGTCATCAAATGGATAATGTGGAGGAACTATGCGATCATTTGTGTTTACTAAAACGAGGAATTTCATTATTTTCTGGTAGTTTACTGGACTTGAAAAAACAATATGGGAAAACAAAGTTAACGATCCGAACTGACATTCCAATGCAAAACTTTTCAAAAATGACGGGTGTAAAAGATGTGAAGCAAGATAGAGAAGACATTGTTCTTACTTTAGTCGACGAATCTTATGCCGAACCTATCTTTGAAATCGTTTCTAATGGTCGATATATTGAAAAATTTAGTTTAGATTATTTATCTCTTGATGCAATTTTTAAGGATAAAGTAGGTGTAGAATTTGAGTAAACTATGGATCTTAACAAAACAAGTATATAAACAAAAGATACGTTCTAAATCCTTTATTTCCCTATCATTACTTTATGTTGTCGTTGTTGCTGCAGCGATTTATTGGAACGATATTGCAAATCTCATCTTAAAAGAAGAACCACTCGATGTAACTTTAGTAAATCAGACAGATGTAGATATTAAGTCAATCTTTACAACAAATGATGATATTACTTTTAGTTATTCAGATCAATCAATTAACGAACTACATAGTAAATTGGAACAAAAAGAAATAGACGCAGTAGTAACAATTTCAGTTTTAAATGAGCAATTAATGGCGGATATTGCTACCTATACACCCTTGCCATTAAATGCTCAGTCAACGATAAGTTCTAATGTTGATTACGCTTCTAAAATATTTGGCATACAATCGTTAAACTTATCTGCATCAGAGGCACAGAAGATTTTAAATAGTCAACCTGTAATCACCATGACAAATCTAAATGAAAAAATTAGTGGAAAGAGTGAGGGAGAAAAAACATCAGGTCTAATGGTTTCATATGCCATTGGTATTGTCATTTACTTCTTTGTGACGATGTTCTTATCTATGATTACAACGGATGTTGCTTCAGAAAAGGGCTCACGTGCTTTGGAAATGTTATTAGTGAGTGTAAAACCAGGTACTCATTTTCAATCTAAAATTTTTGGTGTACTTTTATTAGCTGTTACACAATTTGCCATTATTATTGGGGCAGTCATAATACTTATAAGTTTAAAAGAACTAAATTCAACTCCTGATAACTCAAGTTTACAAATGGTTCAATCGTTAATTGGAGAATTATCGATATCCTATCTTTTTTATGTCATTGCATTTTTGTTTTTGACAGTTGTTTTGTTCTTAATCATTGGTGCACTGTTTGGTTCATTAGTGTCAAAAGTAGAAGAGGCTTCTCAAGTATTAACTCCTGTAATGATGCTATTGCTAGTGGGCTTTTATGTAATGATATCAGGTATTGCGAATCCTGATACTTTATTGATCAAAGTATTTTCCTATATTCCACTAACATCTGGAATGGTGATGCCAATGCGAATTGGTGCAACAGATATCGCACCATTTGAACCAATTCTTTCATTAGCCATATTAATTGTGACAGTAGTGCTAGGTTACCTATTTAGCCTATCCTTCTATAAACGAAGTGTATTAACTTATAGTACTGGTGGCATTATTCAAAAGTTCAAAACTGTATTTAAAGTAACAACAAAATAAGATGACCATAATTTTAAAGTGCTTATCTATGAATGGATTTTCTTCGTATGATAAGCACTTTTTTTATGTTCATATTACTATGTAATCTTCTCAGACTTTCGTATGAATGTTCGATTATTCAGAATTAAACGTCTATTCAGATGATTGATATTTTGCTAAAATAGGTTGGTCTTCCAATAAAACTCAGTAAATTTCTATGAGTTTTATAGATAATACAGATTCGAAAATGAAATGTAGGTGTAATGATGAACGTTTTTTTTAAGCTCGGCTGGTTTTTTAAAGAGAGGAAAAAACAATATTTAATTGGTCTTTTAGCTCTTGCGTTAGTTGCCATTTTACAATTGATTCCTCCAAAAATTATCGGGTATACAATTGATGAAATCGGGCAAGGAAAATTAACCCTTGGGTCTCTGCTCATTTGGCTTGGCATTATCCTATTATCAGCTTTACTCATTTATGGGTTACGCTATTTCTGGCGATTAATGATTTTCGGTTCATCCAACTATATGGCCATGACATTAAGGAAAAAGCTATTCAATCATTTTTCTAAAATGAGTCCGTCTTTTTATCAACAACGACGAATAGGGGATTTAATGGCTCATGCGACAAATGATGTGTCAGCAGTACAACAAACTGCAGGTGGAGGAGTATTAACGCTCTTTGATTCTCTTACTACGGGTACTTTTGTAATTTTAGCAATGGCTATTACGATTGATTGGCGGTTAACATTAATTGCATTAATTCCTATGCCATTAGTAGCAGTATCGTCCACTTATTATGGAAAGCTATTACATGAACGTTTCCATCTAGCACAATCGGCATTCTCAGATTTAAATGATAAAACGCAAGAAAGTATTACAGGAATAAAAGTAATTAAAACATTTGGACAACAAAATGAGGATATCTCTGATTTCAAAAAACTTTCTAGTGAAGTTGTTTCAAAAAATATGAAAGTAGCACGAATTGATTCATTGTTTGATCCAACAATTAGTTTAATTATTGGAATTAGTTTCATTTTAAGCTTAGGTTTCGGAGCAAAGTTTATAGTTGAAGGATCCATGACAATAGGTGACCTAGTTGCTTTTAATACATATCTAGGTTTACTTGTATGGCCAATGCTAGCATTTGGTATGTTGTTTAATATTATGGAAAGAGGTTCAGCTTCCTATGACCGTATTGAAAGTTTACTATCGATACCAGTAGAAATCGATGATAAACCGAATGCAATAGATGAGAGACCAAACGGCAATTTAGTTTTTCAAGTCAATAAATTTGCATTCCCTGGTGATGAACAACCTAGTTTGAAAGATGTAAGTTTTGAATTAAAACGGGGTGAAACTTTAGGGATTGTTGGTAAAACGGGCTCAGGTAAAACGGCCATTCTTAAACTATTGTTACGTGAATTTGAAGGATATGAGGGAGAAATTATTTTCGGTGGAAAACGAATTGACGAGTATCGTAAAATGCGTTTACTTGAAGCAATCGGTTACGTTCCACAAGACCATTTCTTATTTTCGACTTCAGTCTATAACAATATTGCCTTTACTAATCCATCTGCTCCTAAAGAACAGGTTGAATATGCTGCAAGACTCGCATATATCCACGAAGATATTTTACGTTTCACGGATGGTTATAAAACAATTGTTGGTGAAAGAGGTGTGTCACTGTCTGGTGGTCAAAAGCAAAGGATTTCGATAGCCCGTGCGCTTATGTCTAATCCTGAGCTACTAATATTAGATGATTCACTATCAGCAGTTGATGCGAAAACGGAAGAAGCGATTCTTGAAGCGTTAAAAGAAGAGCGTCAAGATAAAACAACAATTATCACTTCACATCGCTTAAGTGCAATCCAACACGCGCATGTCATAATTGTTATGCATGAAGGTAGTATTGTTGAAAAAGGAACTCACGAAGAGTTAATGGAACTTAAAGGTCGTTATTGTGAAATGTATAATTTACAACAACTAGAACAATTAGTAGAAAAGGGAGGGGAAGTTCATGAGTAAACAAACAGCCCTTTCAGGAAAAGAACAACGCAAAATACTATTTAGGCTAATTCGATATTTAATACCTCATAAGAAGTCAGTAGCAATTGCTTTATTTCTACTAATTCTTACAGTAACAGGGGATGTCATCGGCCCTTATTTGATAAAAGTATTTCTAGATGATCACGTTGCGATTTTAAATTTTGATACAAATCCAATCATTTTTTTAGCGGTATCTTATATTTTTATCCAAATCATTAATGTAATTATTAGTTATCTACAATTAGTGAAATTCCAAGAAATTGCTTTAAATGTTGTTCAACAAATAAGAATTGATGTCTTCTCAAAGATTCATAGACTAGGAATGCGTTATTTTGATTCCACTCCAGCAGGATCGATTGTATCTCGTGCAACAAATGATACAGAAGCCATAAAAGATTTATTTGTTTCCGTATTAATTGCTTATGTGCAAGCAGCATTTTTAATTGTTGGTGTTTATGTAGCTATGTTTTTACTAAATCCAATGTTAGCATTGTTTGCATTAATTTTACTCCCAATTATTTTTCTTGTTATCTTTTTATACAGAAAGTTTAGTTCAGTTATTTATATGACGATGCGTGAAAAACTTAGTCAGTTAAATGCAAAATTATCAGAAACTCTTTCAGGCATGAACATTGTCCAAGTTTTTCGACAAGAAGAACGATTTAACGAAGAGTTTAATGATATCAATGACCAACATTATCAAGCAATGATGAATAACACGAAACTAAATTCGGTACTACTCCGTCCAGTGATTGATTTAGTCTATTTTATTGCGATTATTTTAATTTTAAGTTTCTTTGGCTTTACAAGTTTTAATACAGCTGTAGAGGTTGGTATGATTTATGCCTTCATTACGTATGTTTCTAGATTCTTTGATCCTATTAATCAAGTAATGGAGCGATTAGCATTCTATCAACAAGCAATCGTTGCCGCTACTCGTGTATTTGAACTTCTAGATGACCCTGAGTTAGAACCTGCTCAAATTAATAATAATGAGGAAATAAATGAAGGGTTTGTTGAATTTAAAAACGTTTCGTTTAGTTATGATGGTAAAACGGATGTTTTAAAAAATATATCCTTCACAGTGAAACCTGGTGAAACGGTTGCACTGGTTGGTCACACAGGTAGTGGGAAAAGTTCTATTATCAATTTACTCATGAGATTTTACGAATTTGAACACGGAGATATTATTATTGATGGTAAGTCTATTAAATCATATAGCAAAAAAGAAATTCGTAAAAAGCTTGGTCTGGTTTTACAAGATTCATTTCTTTTTTATGGGACAATTGAAAGTAATATCCGTTTGTTTGATGAGAATCTAACAACTGAAGACGTTGTAGAAGCTGCAAAATTTGTTCAAGCAGATCAATTTATTGAAAAGCTTCCTAATAAATACCAGCAAAAAGTAACAGAAAGAGGTTCAACCTTCTCAAGTGGTCAACGTCAACTGATTGCATTTGCACGAACAGTAGCTGCAAATCCTAAAATCTTAATACTTGATGAAGCGACGGCAGCAATTGATACGGAAACAGAGGTTGCAATTCAACAATCCTTAGAAAAGATGAGAAAAGGCCGAACGACAATAGCAATTGCGCACAGACTTTCAACGATCCAAGACGCAGAACTAATTTTAGTTCTTCACCAAGGTGAAATTGTTGAACGCGGAACACACCAACAATTGCTTGAACAAAAAGGTTTATATCATAAAATGTATCTATTACAAAACGGTATAGTTGAAGAGAGTATAGTTTAGTAAAATGACTGTATTACCAAACACAAATATTTACTTCGATAATCGCTAGTACTATAATTGGTCTATCTTGCCTAATTTTGACGAAAATAATAAGAAGGTGTCGTAATGTCAGAGGAAAACAAAGGGATCATCTATGCCATATTTGCTTATCTTATATGGGGTATCTTCCCAATCTACTGGAAACTATTAGACCATGTTGATAGTTTAGAAATTTTAATAAATCGAGTAATTTGGTCGTTTGTTTTTACAACGTTATTCATATTGCTAATTAAGCAACGGAAAAATTTAGTTGAAGATATTAAATTGTTATGGAACAATAAAATACTTTTCCTTGCGTTATTGTCTGCTTCAATGGTCATTACAGTAAACTGGTATTTATATATTTGGGCAGTTAATCATGATCATGTGGTTGAAGCGAGTTTAGGTTATTATATTAATCCAACAATAACAGTTGTATTTGGAATGATCTTCTTTAAAGAAAAGTTATCAAAAACACAACTTAGTGCTGTTATCGTCGCATTTATAGGAGTTTTGATTATAACAATTAGCTACGGTCAAATACCTTGGGTTGCTCTGTTAATTGCAATTTCATTTGCAACTTATAGTGCATTAAAGAAGAAAATTACAATTGATGCTACTCGCGGATTAGCGCTAGAGACACTTTTTGTATTGCCCATTGCATTAGGAGTTTATATTTATTCTTGGACTCAAACTACACCGACTTTGTTCCATTTGAATACGACAACAGACTTTCTTTTAATGTTTGGTGGAATTATTACAGCTATTCCATTGGTTTTATTTGCGAAGGGTGCACAACGGATCCCGCAATATCTGATTGGATTTTTCCAATACTTTACTCCAACCGCAGCGTTAGTAACAGGTGTTTTTCTTTACAATGAGCCATTTACAATCATAGATTTAGTTTCATTTGGGTTTATTTGGTTAGCGGTAATTATTTTTGCAGCTTCAACATTAACAGAGATTAAAAAACGTCAATTTGCCAAAAAACAAGAAACTGCTAATGTTCAAGCTTAATTGAATAAATCTCAATGAAATATTAAGAAAAGGGACTGAAGATTATACTTCCAGTCCCTTTTGTTGTATTGTAAATAATTAATGGAACAGTTAGAAAGTTAATAATTTTGTGAAAAAGGGTGCTCCTTTATTCCTTTTTATGTTAAACTATTAATTGCGTTTTACATATTTTTGAATTCACTGTTTCGTCAAAATTATTTGTAGGTAAAGTCTACGCTTTTTTTACTAAAATTTGATACTATGGAGACATTAATAGTAAGGAGCGTAATTTATGGGAACAGATATTAATGTCTTTATAGCTTTTGGTGCCGGATTCTTAAGTTTTATTTCTCCATGCACATTACCTTTATATCCTGCTTTTTTATCATATATAACTGGCATGAGTTATAATGAATTAAAAGACGAAAAAGGTATGCTGCAAAAACGTGCAATTTTACATACTGTTTTCTTTTTAATTGGGTTTTCAATTATTTTTATCGCAATCGGATTCGGTGCATCAATATTTAAAGACTTTTTCGTAAACTATGAGGATTTAATAAGACAAATTGGTGCGATCTTAATCGTTGTATTTGGATTAATGATTGTGGGATTATTACAAATTGACTTTTTAATGAAAGATCGTAAATTTGAATTTAAAAACCGACCATCTGGTTACTTTGGATCAACACTAATTGGGTTAGCATTTGCTGCTGGTTGGACTCCTTGTACAGGACCAATATTAGCATCCATTATATTATTAGCATCGGCTAATCCTGGATCAGGAATGTGGTATATGCTTGCATACTATTTTGGATTTGCTATTCCATTCTTTGTATTATCATTCTTTATTTCAAGATTAGGGTGGATTCGTAAAAATAGTGGGCTAATTGTTAAAATTGGTGGATGGATTATGATTGCTGTCGGTATTTTATTATTCTTTGATGGTCTTGATTATATTATTCGCGTTCTTACACCTATTTTCGGAGGATTTCAAGGCTTCTAAGTTGAAAACAAATAATCATAACATAATCGTGTTTGAGTGAGAGGGAATGAGTAATATGCCAACAGTTTTAGTAGTAGATGATGCATTATTTATGAGAACTGCAGTTGGAAATATGTTTAAAGAATGGGGTTTTGATGTACAAGTTGCTTCAAACGGAAAAGAAGCTGTTGAACTTTACCCTCAAATACTTCCTGATATCGTAACAATGGATATAACAATGCCAATTATGTCGGGCTTAGATGCAGTGAAACAACTAATACCTCGTTTTCCAGATGCAAAAATAATTATGATCACAGCATTAGGCCAACAAAGAATAATTGTTGAAGCATTGGAAGACGGTGCAAAGGATTTTATCACAAAACCTTTTGACTCAACACAACTTAAAATGGTTGTGGATAACGTATTAGGATCGAACGTATAAAAAGCTACACTTCCTGCCTTCTAATGGCAGGATTTTTTTAAGTTCTAGATGATTCTAGTGGTAATAATATAAAAAAATAGTTATGATAGAACAGAAAAATGTAGATGGTTAGAGGAGGGATTCCATGATCGCTAATATACCTTCTCAATATTTAGTAGTGGGTTCAACGGTAATGGCCATAATTATGGGCTCAATTATTATGATTGCAAGAATGCGTTCACAGAAAAAGCCTGTAAATCCTAAAAAACTATTAATCCCACCAGTAGCTATGTCAACTGGTGCACTTATGTTTATTTTTGAAGAATTTCGTCTAGCACCATTACAAATCTTAGAAGCGGTAAGTATTGGTGTAGTCTTTTCAATTGTACTAATTGCTACTTCTAAATTTGAAGTTCGTGGTCAAGAAATTTATATGAAACGGTCAAAAGCCTTTTTCTTTATCCTTATAGGAATATTAATCGGACGAATTGTTTTAAAAGTGTATTTATCTGAATCCTTTGAGGTAGGAGAATTAGGTGGTATGTTTTGGACGTTAGCATTTGCAATGCTTTGGCCATGGAGAATTGCTATGTTACTACAGTATAACAAGATACGAAAAACTCAATTAATGAAGTGAAAAAAGGGCTATATTAAAAGATTTGATTTTAATATAGCCCTTTTCCTATTATTCAAATAGATGTTCATATTGTGTTAAATCAATACTTAGTTCTTCACATTTTTTTCGTAAGAATTTATGATCGCGTTTTGGTGTAGCTTGAATATACCCACGTATGATAATATCATTCGATATTTTTTTTGCACGTTCTTCTAATGCAAGTTGACCAATTTTCCCAGCAATCTTTTCTTTAGCAACTTGTCGAAATAACTCAGGAACAGGACTAACCAGTTCATTTAACAGACTTTTGGCATCGTCTCCCCATAAGTTTACTGTTTTTTTAATATAGTAGTTTTGCCAATCGAGATCTGACCAACCATCTTGTTTTGGTAAAGCTTTTAGGAACTTACGAAACATAAAGAATCCGCCAATCCCCATCATTATTGGTAGTGTTATTACCCAAAACAATATAAACCACAAAAACCAACCTTGTAACAAAACTTTCACCTCTTTAACCATCAGTTAACAAAAAAGGAAACATTGAGTTTACTATAAGCAATAAAAAAATATCAATAGTAGCTCTTCAATTTTTATCGTTAAGTTTTATTATAAAAGGAATTGAAAAACTTTTCACTACTAATGTCTCTATTTTCACTGAAACGAACTATATAAATAGGTGAAGAGGGGGTGAGAAAATGGCGGTTTACAATTTCGAAGAAGCAACTTTAAAACTTTTATTTGAAACAGGACTAGATGAGTTTGGTAAACCAGTAATTACTAGTAAAACTTATCGAAATGTCCGAAATGATGTAGAAGTAGAGAAGATTGCAACAGTAGCACAAGCAATTGCAAGTTTATCGAAGTATCAATTAAATCAAGCGAAGATTTCACAAACAGAAGCAGTTGATTTCTAATCTTTGATAAAGGTGAGCTACTAACATTTTTACTATTAAATATGAAAGGGGGAAATTATAAATGGCTTTAACATTAGAAATGAAGTTTAATACAGCAAATGGTAAAACAATTACACTTTCTGTAAGTGACCCAAAAGAAAATATTACGTCCACAGAGGTTGTCACTGCAATGCAATCAATTATTGACCAAGATGTTTTTCACAATGAAGGATATGCTATTGTCGGCATTAGTGGAGCTAGAATGATAGAAAGAAATGTTTCAGATCTAGAATTAGTATAATCCAAATTTAATATCAAAAATGTATGCCGACATAGTCTATTTGTTTTGCGACTATGTCGGCTTTCAAAATAAATACACATAATAATTGGAATACCGAAAGGAGAGGTTAGATGGAAGACTTCGTTTTGTTAATTCAAGAAATAGGATTTCCTATTGTGGTTTCATTCTATTTACTATACCGAATAGAAACTAAACTAGAAGCAATCCATACAGCCATTATAGGTATGAAAGAATAATTTGTGAAAAAGAATTCACAAATTTGTAAGTAATCTGTCGCTTTGAAAGATTGTACTTTAATCATGAAATTCGTTAAGATGAAAGTAATGGATAGGGAGTTGATAGATATGAAAAAAAGTCTTCTTGGTCTGATCGGAATTATGATATTGAGTACAATCCTAAGTGCATGTAGCAATTATAAATTTAAACCAGATTTTAATTATCCGATTGACGATTTTGAAATGATTGACCAACATGGAAATACAGTATCATTAGAAGATTTAAAAGGTGAACCTTGGTTAGCAATGTTTATTTTTACAAGCTGTACAACTGTATGTCCTCCAATGACATTTAATATGACAGAAATCCAACAAGAGTTAATTGATCGCGGTGTTGACGATTATAAAATTGTTGCATTTTCTGTTGATCCTGAAACGGATTCACCCGAAGTACTTGCTAACTACTTAAGTAATTACCCTGTACCAGACGAATCGAAATGGCATTTACTTACTGGTTACGATCAAAAATATATTGAACAATTTGCACTCAATTCATTTAAAACACTTGTAAAAAAACCTGATGATGGTGGACAAGTAGTTCATATGAGCACCTTCCATTTAGTAGATGAAACGGGTACTATAGTGAAAAACTATACAGGTTATTCTGAAACAGAAGGTGGCGTATCATTCGATACAATTGCAATTGATATGAAAACATTAATTGAAGAAAGATTAAGTAAATAAAAAATTAAAACAAGGAATCTTTGTCCTTGTTTTTTTTTGCTTATAAAACATTGTATTTGACAAATACTAAAATCGAATGAATTGAAGGAGGATGTAATATGAAAACTGTTTCAGAAATAATGACAAAAAATGTGCAATTTTGTACACCACATGAATCTTTAATAACTGCCGCAAAAATTATGCGTGATGTTGACTGTGGATCTGTTCCTGTATGTGATTCAAATAGAGTAATTGGTATGATAACTGACCGAGATATTGTCATTAAATGTATTGCAGATGGAAATGATGCTAACCAAGTTCACTGTCATGATGTAATGACTCATGATGTTGTGACTTGTACACCTGATATGGATGTACATGAATGTGCGCGTTTAATGGCACAGCATCAAATTCGTCGTATTCCCGTGGTAAACGACAAAGGTGAAATTCAAGGAATTTGTGCAATTGGAGATTTAGCTCAAGAAAACATTTTCGTAAATGAAGCAGGGGAAGCTTTAAGCGATATTTCTGAACCTGACAAATATCGTCATTAAACAAATAACGCTTGGTGCCAATTTTCGCACCAAGCGTTATTTCTTATTAATTAAATTCTTTTCTAAGTCTATCAAATACTTGTTGTAAATCTGCGATGATATCTTCTGCTTCTTCTACACCTACAGAAAAACGAAGTAAACGATCGTCAACACCTCTAGCTACACGTTCTTCATATGGAATATCTGCATGTGTTTGCGTAGCAGGGTAGGTAATAAAACTTTCAACTCCGCCTAGACTTTCTGCAAAAGTAATTAGTTGAATATTTTGTAAGAATGGGTTTACCATATCGGCATTTTTCACTCTAAAAGAAAGCATACCGCCCTTACCTGTATATAAAACATCAGTCACAAGTGGTTCACTTTCCAAATAAGCTGCAACTTTTTTCGCATTTGAATCGTGCTGTTTCAAACGTAAATGCATCGTTTTTAATCCGCGTATTACTAACCAGCTATCCATCGGTGACAATACAAGGCCCATTCCATTATGAGCAAAAGTAAGCTTATCACATAATTCTTGTCCTTTTGCAACAACTAAACCGGCAAGTACATCATTATGTCCGGCAATATATTTTGTTGCACTATGTAGAACGATGTCTGCTCCATGCTCGATTGGACGTTGGAAGTATGGTGTGTAAAATGTATTATCTACAATAAATAATAGATTATGCTTTTTACTAATAGCTGCAAACTTATCCAAATCAAACTCTAACATAAGTGGGTTTGTAGGTGTTTCAAGAAAAATCGCCTTTGTATTCTCTGTTATTAGACTTTCAATATCTTGTTCAGGTTTAAAGTATTTAGGTGAAATATTATACGTTTGACTAAATGTTTTTAATAAACGATATGTACCACCATAAATATCATCGGGTACGATGATTTCTTCACCAGGTTTAAATAGTGATAATACTAATTGAACAGCAGCCATTCCAGAACTACAGGCAAATCCTGCATCACCGGATTCTAGATCAGCAATCCCTTTTTCTAAAATTTCACGCGTAGGGTTTTTCGTACGAGTATAATCATATCCTGTTGATTGGCCAATTCCACCATGTTTATAAGCAGTAGACATATAGATAGGAGGATTGACTGCACCAGTTTTTGGATCACTTAAGTTGCCTAATTGTACTAATTTCGTTTCGATAGCTTTTTTGGTCATTTTAATATCACTCTTTCTCTCGTTACCTTAATCTTTTGAAAATATGAATAATATTTATTATTTATTCACTTTATCACGATAAAGTAGTGAAAACAACCAAGATTCATAGTATTTTATTAACTTTTCTGCAAATTCTAATAGCTTAACTTTGTAATAACAAAACTAAATAAATATTTTAGTTCTTATTTTCTTTTAACAAATCTCTAATTTCTTTCAATAATTCTTCTTTTGAATCAACTACTTCTACAGGTTTTGCTTCTTCTTCTACTTTCTTTTTACGATTTAGCTTTGTTAAAAGACGTAAAGCCATAAAGATTGAAAACGCAATAATTAGGAAATCAATAATGGACTGTAAAAATACGCCAAATTCCATTTTTCCTTCTCCAACGACTAGTACAAAACTTGTCGTTAGGTCGATTCCACCTAGTAAAATTCCTACTAGTGGCATGATAATATTGTCTACTAGTGAAGTAACAATTTTACCAAATGCACCACCAATCACTACTGCTACAGCAAGATCTACGATGTTACCTTTCATAGCAAATTCTTTAAAATCTTTCCACATGATAATTGTCTCCTTTGTTAAATTAATTCATCTAGTATAGAATTGTAATGTTATACCATAATATGATAAATTTTTAACTAACTCAAGAAGTAGATAGTATAACAAGTATTTCTTTTAGGATGGCTGATCATGGCAAAAAGTAAAAAAAACAAAAAACCTTTCCTTAGTCCTAGTGCAAAACTATTATTAATTGTTGTTCTTATACCTATATCCTTTATGCTTTATTATTCTTCCTACATAATTTGGCAACAATTACATACAAAACTATCATTTTTAATGACGGAAGCACCATTAACTGAAATAGAAAAAATACAAGTGGATTTCGATCTTAAAATTCCAGAAGAGTATATTCCCGTATATATTTCAGCTGGAAAACAATATAATGTACCATGGACATTGCTTGCAGCCCATCATCGTGTAGAAACACGATTTTCAACAATGAAAAATTTAGTTTCACCTGTAGGTGCTGAAGGACATATGCAATTTATGCCTTGTACATTTGTAGGTTGGGAACATCCAACATGTAAAGGATTAGGAAAAGGGGAAATACCTGAATCTGAAAAAACAAATCCAGATATCATAAAAGCATATGGGGGATATGGTGTGGATGGAAATGGAGATGGTAAGGCAGATCCATTCCAAATAGAAGATGCGATATATAGTGCGGCTAAATATTTGTCTGCTGCCGGTGCTTCAAAGGGTGAATTAAAAAAAGCAATTTATCAATACAACCACAGTGATCAGTATGTTGAAGATGTTCTTCACTATTACAATCAATATGAAGGCGTTAGCAGCCAATTAGAGGCACTAGCAAGTACTGAATCCATAATAGAATAAAAAATGGGGTCGTCTGTTTCATTGACGGCCCCTTTATATTATTAAGTTGCTTTTCTAAACGATCGCATAATGAACGAAACAATGAAGATTAGAACAATGGCACCGATTAATGCTGGGAACACGTAAAAATCAGAAACTTGCCAACCCCAGTTTCCTAACAAAGCGCTACCAATCCATGATCCAATAATTCCAGCCACAATATTACCAATTACTCCACCTGGAACATCTTTTCCAAGAATAACTCCAGCTAACCAACCTAAAACACCACCAATAATTAAAAACCAAATGAAGCTCATCATAGTTGTCCATCTCCTTTAAAAGTAAGTACTTCATTTAACAATCACAATTTGAAGTGTTTGTACTATACATATTTTTTATTAAAAATAAAAAACTATACATCAATTATGTAATTATCTTATAAAAAAGTTTAATAAGAAGTTGTGATAAAAGTATTCAAAATATTTTGCATTTTTTAGGTAACTGTCATATAATGTTCACAAGTTAGACAAATTTAAATGATAGGGTGGGTGCTTTATATGGATAGTAAATTAATCAAGAGGTTAAATCGCCAAGCTTTTCTTTTTGCAGTACTTCACTCAGTCATCCTGATGAACTTATCCGTAGATCTTTTGTTCTTTAAATAATCACATTAATGAGTAAGCCTAGGTTCTCCCTAGGCTTTTTTTATTTTTACCTATAATTCCACAACTATACATAAAAACATGAAAACAAAAAATTTTAAAAAAATTTAACAAAATAGAAAAATCCTTTATTTTTCATATTGAAAACGATTTCAACGAGAAATTAATTTCGAAATTGTAGAAATTGTCCGAAAAATTCGGTTGACGAAAGAGTTTTCTTGTACTATGATGACAACAATTTAAAAAATATTAATCTTTTGAACACACAGAATATTACCGAAATTCGTTTACATTCTCGTGTTAACTAGATTAAGAATTTTTCAGTAACATCAAAGTAAATATAAGAAAATGTGGGGCGTATCAATTATGAGAAGTGATATGATTAAATTAGGAGTTGATCGTGCTCCTCACCGTAGTCTTTTATATGCTACTGGTAAAGTTAAAGCTAAAGACTTAGGAAAACCATTTATCGGTATTTGTAACTCTTATATCGATATCATTCCTGGTCATGTTCATTTACAAGAATTTGCTAAAGAAGTTAAAGAAGCAATTATTGAAGCAGGTGGTATTCCTTTTGAATTCAACACAATTGGTGTTGACGATGGAATCGCAATGGGTCACATTGGTATGCGCTATTCATTACCTAGCCGTGAACTAATTGCAGACTCTGCTGAAACCGTTATAAATGCACACTGGTTTGACGGAGTTTTCTATATTCCAAACTGTGACAAAATTACGCCTGGTATGTTAATGGCAGCTGTTCGTACGAACGTCCCATCGATTTTTGTATCAGGTGGTCCAATGGAAGCTGGAGTATCAGCTTCAGGTAAACAACTTTCATTAACTTCCGTTTTTGAAGGTGTTGGGGCTCACAAATCAGGTAAAATGTCAGCTGATGAATTATTAGATATTGAAAATAATGCATGTCCAACTTGCGGATCTTGTTCTGGTATGTTTACAGCAAACTCAATGAACTGTTTAATGGAAATGTTAGGTGTTGCTCTTCCAGGAAACGGAACAATTGTTGCAACAAGTGAACGAAGAAAAGAATTAATCCGTGAAGCTGCAAAACATTTAGTTCGAATGATTGAAGAGGATGTAAAACCTCGTGACATCATTACAAAAGAAGCTATCGACGATGCGTTTGCATTAGATATGGCAATGGGTGGTTCTACAAATACAGTACTTCACACATTAGCTATTGCAAATGAAGCAGGAATCGATTACAACCTTGAAGATATTAACAAAGTTGCTGAACGAGTTCCTTACTTAGCTAAAATTATGCCAGCATCCGATTTTTCAATGGATGATATTAATAAAGCTGGTGGCGTCGAAGCAATCATAAATGAGTTAACAAAAATTCCTGGTGCAATTCACCCGAACCGTATTACTGTAACAGGTAAGACAATGGGGGATTTAGTAAAAGACCATGAAATTAAAAATGATAAAGTAATACGAACAAAAGATAATCCATATAGTCCTGTAGGAGGTTTATCTGTTTTATACGGTAATATCGCTCCTGAGGGTTCTGTAATTAAAGTAGGGGCAGTTGATCCTTCTATCAAAACCTTTACTGGTGAAGCAATTGTCTTTGACTCACAAGATGATGCACAGGCTGCAATTGATGATGGCAGTGTACGAGAAGGGCATGTAGTTGTCATTCGATATGAAGGTCCAAAAGGTGGACCAGGGATGCCAGAAATGCTTGCTCCAACTTCGGCCATTATGGGTCGTGGATTAGGTACAAAGGTTGCACTTATTACAGACGGAAGATTTAGTGGTGCATCTAGAGGGATATCTATTGGTCATATTTCTCCAGAAGCAGCAGAAGGTGGACCTATCGCATTAATTAACAATGGTGATATTATTGAAATAGATTTACCAAACCGTACAATTAATCTACAAGTTTCACAAGAAATTTTAGAGGAACGTCGTAAGGAATTACAACCATTTGAACCTAAAATTAAAACTGGTTGGTTAGCAAGATATTCTAAACTTGTAACTAACGCGTCAAAAGGCGGTATTATGAGTATTTAATTCAAGGGTGGTTTAAATTCCTTGAATATAGGTAATCCTTAAGCAAAAACTTTAGAGCATTAAAGGGCTAATTCGTTAAACTAAACAATTATTTTATATATATATAATCGATGATGAGGTTAAAGGTTATAGAGAATTGTATCTACCAGAGAGCTGGGATTGCTGGAACCCGGCGATACAACTATTACCGACATCCCCTCGGAGTGAGCTATTAAACGCGTTTTCGCAATTAGATAGCTCCGGGCAAATTTCGAAATGCTCGTTATCAACGAATAGTGTATTCATCTTGTTGCACACTGAATTTTCATACTATTTGAAACATTCAGTGGAGATGAATAATTTCCCGCTATTCACGAGGTAGCTTTTATAGCTATAAATAAGGGTGGTACCATGGAAGTCATTTTCATCCCTACGCGAAAGGTTTTCTTTTGCGTGGGAGAAAATGACTTCTTTTTTTATTAATTTGAATAGGAGGATAAAAAAATGACTACAAACACTACGACAAGTGTAAAAATAGATGCCGATCAACCAAAGCAAACTGAAGAGACATTTAAACCTAGAACTGGTTCTGATTTGCTAGTCTATGCATTAAAGGAGCAAGGTGTTGATATTGTTTTTGGATATCCTGGTGGTGCAGTGCTGAATGTATATGATGCACTTTATAAAAATCCAATCCGACATATTTTAACTCGCCATGAGCAAGGTGCTATCCACGCCGCTGAGGGGTATGCACGAGTATCAAATAAACCGGGTGTTGTTATTGCAACTTCAGGACCTGGTGCTACAAATCTTGTGACTGGAATTACGGATGCAATGATTGATTCTATTCCACTTGTAATTTTTACTGGTCAAGTAGCAACTAGTGTGATTGGATCAGATGCATTCCAAGAAGCAGATATTATTGGTATCACAACTCCTATTACAAAACATAATTATCAAGTTCAAGATGTTCGAGACATTCCAAGAATCGTAAAAGAAGCTTTTCATATAGCAAACACTGGTAGAAAGGGTCCTGTACTGATTGATTTTCCAAAGAATGTTTCTGCAGACTTGTTTGATGTGGCAGACCTTATTGGAAATGATGAGCCAATTTATTTACCAGGATATCAACCAAACACAAAGCCGAATTATTTACAAATTCAAAAAGCTGCACAAGCAATTTCTGAATCAAAAAAACCATTAATCTTAGCAGGAGCTGGAGTATTATTTGCAGATGCACGTTCTGAATTAACTGAATTAGTTGAAAAGTACAAATTGCCCGTAGTGAATACTTTACTTGGTCTAGGAAGTATTCATGGTAATCACGAACTCAACTTTGGAATGGCTGGTATGCACGGGGCAGCAGTGGCAAATGATGCAATTCAAAAATGTGATTTATTGATTAATATTGGTGCACGTTTTGATGATCGTTTAACTGGAGACACAAAACGATTTGCACCAAATGCAACAATTATTCATATTGACATTGATCCTGCAGAAATCGGTAAAAACATTCCAACAGATATTCCGATTGTTGCTGATGCGAAAGAGGCTATTAAAGCATTAATCAATAAAGATATTCAAGCACCAGAGAACGGTGAATGGTTAGATTTCTTAAAGCAAAAGCAAAACGATTTCCCTTACTGGTATGTTGAAGACGAAAATGAAATTTTACCTCAACAAATTATTGAAATGGTTCATGCCATCACAGGTGGGGAAGCAATAGTTACTACAGACGTTGGGCAACATCAAATGTGGAGCGCTCAGTACTACAAATTAAACAACGACCATAGTTGGGTTACATCTGGTGGTTTAGGAACGATGGGCTTCGGATTCCCGGCAGCAATAGGCGCTCAATTTGCTAAACCGGATCGAAAAGTCATTGCAATTGTTGGAGATGCAGGTTTCCAAATGACAAACCAAGAGCTTGCAGTATTAAAAGAATATAATTTACCGGTTAAAGTTGTCATTATTAACAATTCGGCATTAGGTATGGTACGTCAGTGGCAAGAGCTATTTTATGATGGCCGATACTCTCAATCTTTAATGCCTGTACAACCTGATTTTGTAAAACTAGCAGATGCCTTTGGGTTAAAAGGGTATCGTATTACAACGATCGATGAGGCTGGTGCAATTTTAGAAGAGGCACTAAATTCTGATGAACCAGCTGTTATTGATGCAAGGGTTAAACAATTAGAAAATGTATATCCAATGGTTCCTGCTGGTAAATCACTTGATGATATTGTAGGGGTGAAAAGACTATGAGACGAGTTATAACAGTAACTGTTTTAAACCAAAGTGGTGTACTGAACCGAGTTACAGGATTACTTATGAAACGACAGTTCAATATTGAATCCATTACAGTTGGTCACACTGAACAACCAAATATCTCCAAAATGACTTTGGTTGTAAATATATTAGATGAAGTGAAGCTTGAGCAAATGATCAAACAATTGTCTAAACAAATAGATGTGTTAAAGGTGAATGATATTTCGGAAAAGTCTATTGTTCTTCGCGAATTGGCTTTAGTCAAAGTCGTTTCACCTGCAAATTTAAGAATAGAAATCAATGCAATTGTTGAGCCATTCCGACCTCAAATTATTGACACATCCAAAAATGTTGTCACATATCAAGTAGTCGGAAATCCAGAAAAAATAGATGCGTTTATAGAATTAATTCGACCATATGGAATTAAAGAAATTACACGTACGGGCATTACAGCTACAGTACGTGAAACACAACCTATTGAAACACCACAACTTTCTATACTGAAGTAAGAGATACTCTTACAAAGTTAGTTAGTATATAAAAACGTAATTCTCGTAAAGAGAATCACACAAAATTAAAAATTAAAATACTAGGGGGAAATTATCATGACAAAAATGTATTATCAAAACGAAATCAACGAAGAAGTATTAAAAGGGAAAAAAATTGCAATTATCGGATATGGTTCTCAAGGTCATGCACACGCTCAAAACTTAAAAGAATCTGGATTTGATGTAGTAGTTGGGATCCGCAAAGGTAAATCATTCGATCAAGCAGTTGAAGATGGTTTAGATGTAAAAACAGTTGCTGAAGCTGCAGCAGAAGCAGACATTATCCAAATCTTACTTCCTGACGAAAGACAAAAAGCAGTTTATGAAGAAGAAATTGCTCCAAACTTACAACCAGGAAATGCGTTAATGTTTGCTCATGGATTCAACATTCACTTCGGTCAAATCGTTCCACCTGCTGATGTTGACGTATTCTTAGTAGCTCCAAAAGGTCCTGGACACTTAGTTCGTCGTACTTACGTTCAAGGTGCAGGTGTTCCAGCACTATTCGCAATCTATCAAGATGCAACTGGTGAAGCTCGTGATCTAGCTTTAGCTTATGGTAAAGGAATTGGAGCTGCTCGCGCAGGAATGTTAGAAACAACATTCAAAGAAGAAACTGAAACTGACCTATTCGGTGAGCAAGCAGTTCTTTGCGGTGGTACAACTCAATTAGTAAAATACGGTTTTGAAACTTTAGTAGAAGCAGGTTACCAACCAGAGCTTGCGTATTTCGAAACATTACACGAATTAAAACTTATTGTTGACTTAATGTACGAAGGCGGTATGGCAACAATGCGTTATTCAATCTCTGATACTGCTGAATGGGGTGACTATGTATCAGGTCCACGCATTATCGACCCATCTGTAAAAGAACGAATGAAAGATGTGTTAGCTGATATTCAAGATGGTACTTTTGCAAAAGATTGGATCAACGAAAACGAAACAAATCGTCCTCGTTATACAGAATATAAAAAAGCTGGAGCAGATCACCAAATTGAAGAAGTTGGTGCAAGATTACGTGAAATGATGCCTTTCATTAGTGAAGGGAAAAAGAAAGTAGTGGTTAAATAATGCGTAAAATAGATATTTTTGATACGACACTTCGTGATGGAGAACAGTCAGCTGGGATTAACTTAAATACTGCAGAAAAAATTGAGATTGCAAAACAATTAGAACGTCTAGGTGTAACAATTATTGAAGCAGGTTTTCCTGCTTCAAGCCCTGGCGATTTGGATGCAGTACAACGAATCGCGGGAACGGTTAAAAATTCTATTGTTACAGGTTTAGCACGTTGTGTGCAAAGTGATATCGATGCTGCTTGGGAAGCATTAAAAGGTGCGGAACAACCACATGTACATGTATTTTTAGCAACAAGCCCTATTCATATGGAGTACAAATTAAAGAAAACTCCAGATCAAGTTGTAGAGCAAGCAATTGAAGCAGTTAAATATGCAAAGAAATTCTTCCCATTGGTAGAATGGTCAGCTGAAGATGGATTCCGTTCTGACCGTGATTTCCTTGTTAGAATTATTGAACAGGTAATTGAAGCAGGCGCAACAACAATTAACGTACCAGATACGGTTGGATATGCATCACCTCAAGAATACGGAGAACTTTTCCGATTCTTACGTGAAAACGTTCGTGGTTCTCATAAAGTGAAATTTTCAGCACATTGCCATGATGACTTAGGTATGGCTGTTGCGAATTCAATAGCGGCAATGGAAAACGGTGCAGATCAAATAGAATGTACAATTAACGGTATTGGGGAACGTGCAGGAAATGCAGCATTAGAAGAAATTGCTGTAGCACTTCATATTCGTAATGACTTTTATCCAGTTGAAACAGGCATTAATTTAAAAGAAATTAAACGTACTTCTCAGTTAGTAAGTCGTTTAACAGGATCTTTGATTCAACCGAATAAAGCAGTAGTTGGTAAAAATGCATTTGCTCATGAATCTGGAATTCACCAAGATGGAGTACTAAAACATAAAGAAACATATGAAATCATTTCACCAGCATTAATCGGTGAAGGGGAAGTACCTTTAGTTTTAGGTAAGCACTCAGGTCGTGCAGCATTTAGAGATCGAGCAATTAAAATGGGTTATGAATTATCCGATGAAAAAATCAATAAAGCGTTCCAAGAATTTAAAAAATTAGCTGACCGTAAAAAAGAAATTACGGAAGATGATTTAATTACATTGTTAACGGAACAACAAGTGACAATTGAAAACCTTCCAATGTTTGAATTGAAGAGTGTTCAAGTTTCTTATGGAACTGATAATATTCCAACAGCAACAGCATCCGTAGTAACTCCTGATGGCGATTTAAGAACAATTGCAGCAACGGGTGCTGGTTCTGTAGAAGCAATTTTCAATACTTTAGAACAGTTAGTAAACTCAAAAGTTAATGTAATGGATTTCCAAGTGAAATCTGTAAGTAAAGGCCGCGATGCTTTAGCCGATGCGGTTGTAAATTTACGAATTAACGGAACAGAAACAACTGGTCGTGATTCATCACAAGACGTACTAGAGGCAACTGCAAATGCCTTTATTGATGCAATTAACCGTAACATTATTCATGAAAAAATTAGACTTACACAAACAACAATTGTGTAAAACCTCGTTTTGGCTTTAAAAAATGAATCAATTTGACGCCATCAAATATAACAGGTTTGATGGCGTTTCTCTAAAATTTGTAGAGAATCTAGTACTCTCTTATAGATAAATAGGGTGTAACCCAATAAAATGTTTTGCGATTTCGCACTTCAACTAACTGTAAAGAAAGGTGTTATACAATGGAAAAGAAAATTACTGTTTTACCTGGCGATGGAATTGGTCCTGAGGTTGTTGCTTCAGCTGTTCGAGTTTTACAAGCAATCGGTAAACGTTACAACCATGAATTTCAACTAAACTATGCAACAATTGGTGGTGCTGCAATTGATCAATTTAATAATCCACTACCAGATGAAACGATTGCTCTATGTGAGGAAAGCGATGCAATTTTATTAGGTGCTGTAGGTGGACCTAAATGGGATAACAACCCACCTGAGTTACGTCCGGAAAAAGGATTACTCAAAATAAGAAAAACGTTTGATCTATTCGCAAACCTTCGCCCTGTAAAAGCATTTCCTAGTTTACTAGGTGCTTCTCCATTGAAACGTGAAGTTGCGGAAAACGTAGACTTAATGATTGTTCGTGAATTAACAAGTGGTATTTACTTTGGAGAAAAACATCGCGACTTAGAACAAGCAAGCGATTTAAATATATATACACGAGAAGAAATTGAACGTATTGTAGATAATGCTTTTGAAATGGCGCGTTTACGTAGAGGTAAATTATGTTCTGTCGATAAAGCAAACGTGTTAGAAACATCTCGATTATGGCGTGAAGTAGTCGAAGAAAAGAAAGAACAATATCCAGATGTTGAAGTGGAACACAATTTAGTTGACTCTGTTGCTATGAAGCTAATAACAAATCCTGGACATTATGATGTTGTCGTTACTGACAATATGTTTGGTGATATTTTAAGTGATGAAGCATCTGTGATTACTGGATCGCTAGGAGTTTTACCTTCTGCATCCATTCGAAGTGATAATTTCGGTTTATATGAACCAGTTCATGGTTCAGCACCTGACATCGCGGGTCAAGGGAAAGCAAACCCAGCAGCCACAATTCTTTCTGTAGCCATGATGTTACGCTATTCATTTGGTTTAAAAGATGAAGCTGTAGAAATTGAACGAGCAGTAAGTGCAGTTTTTGAAGATGGTTATTATACGGCAGATCTAGCAAGAGGTGCTTCTCGTTCTTTAACAACAAATGAATGGACGGATCGTGTAATTGCCGAAATCGATACAAATTTTGTAGCTGATAGTATTGTAGAATCTTATATTTAAGGGTTGGTGAATATTGATGGGAAAAAATATTATTGAAAAAATATGGGATACACACGTTGTACATCATGAAGAAGGAAAACCAGATTTACTTTATATCGATCTTCATTTAATTCATGAAGTAACATCTCCTCAAGCATTTGAAGGATTACGTTTAGCAGGACGTAAAGTTCGTCGTCCTGACCTATGTTTTGCAACAATGGATCACAACGTACCAACAAAAAATTTACCAACAATTAATGATCCAATCGCAAAAAAGCAAATTACAACATTAGCTGATAATGCAAAAGAATTTGGTATTCAACTTGCAGATATTGGTCATCCAGATCAAGGGATTGTACACGTAATTGGTCCTGAATTAGGTTTAACACAACCAGGTAAAACAATTGTTTGTGGTGATTCACATACATCTACACACGGTGCATTTGGAGCTTTGGCGTTCGGTATCGGTACATCAGAAGTAGAACATGTATTATCAACACAAACTTTATGGCAAAACAAACCAAAAACAATGGAAATTCGTGTGAATGGTAAACTTGGTGTAGGCGTTGCTGCAAAAGATATCATTCTAGCAATCATTGCAAAATGGGGAATTGGTGTTGGTACTGGACACATCGTGGAATTTACTGGTGAAGCGATTCGTTCATTAACTATGGAAGAAAGAATGACAATTTGTAATATGTCCATTGAAGCTGGAGCAA
Source organism: Ureibacillus sp. (assembly GCA_035556295.1). GTDB lineage: Bacteria > Bacillota > Bacilli > Bacillales_A > Planococcaceae > Ureibacillus. Next base: position 67,586 of record DATMFE010000363.1, on the reverse strand, counting down.
AAGCGGGTCTAATTTCACCTGACGAAACAACAGTTGACTTTATTAAAGGTCGTCGTTTTGCACCAAAAGATGAGAAGTTTGAAGAGGCTTCAAATTATTGGTTGAGCCTTGCTTCTGATTCTGATGCAACATACGATGTTGTACTAGAAATTGATGCAGACGAAATCGAACCAATTGTTACTTGGGGTACCAACCCTTCAATGGGTACTGGAGTATCAAAAACTGTTCCAACTGCAGCCGATTACGAATCTGAATCTGATAAACATGCATTAAGAAAAGCACTAGAATATATGGGTCTTGAAGAAGGGCAACCAATCGAGTCGATTGATATCCAACATGTATTTATCGGTTCATGTACAAATTCGCGACTATCTGATTTAAGGACTGCAGCAACTATTGTAAAAGGGAAAAAGTTACACCCTGGAGTACGCGGAATCGTTGTACCTGGTTCATGGTCTACGAAAAAAGCAGCAGAAGAAGAGGGCTTAGATCAAATCTTCTTAGAAGCTGGTTTTGAATGGCGAGAATCAGGATGCTCAGCTTGCTTAGGAATGAACGAAGATACAATTCCTTCTGGTGAGCGTTGTGCATCTACTTCTAACCGTAACTTTGAAGGTCGTCAAGGTGCAGGAGCACGTACTCACCTTGTAAGTCCAGCAATGGCAGCAGCTGCAGCAATTGAAGGTCACTTCGTTGACGTACGCAAATACGTAAAGCAAGCACAAGAAGTGTAGAGAGGCGGTAATCACATGGAACCAATTAATAAAGTAACGAGTGTCATCACACCATTAGATCGTAAAAACGTCGATACAGACCAAATCATTTCAAAAGAATTCTTAAAACGAATTGAACGTACAGGTTTCGGAAAATACCTTTTCTATCATTGGCGTTTTGACGAAAAAGGAAATGAAAATGCCGACTTCGTATTAAATAAACCAGAATATAAAGGGTCTCAAATTTTAGTTGCGCAAGATAACTTTGGTTGTGGATCTTCACGTGAGCATGCTCCTTGGGCAATTTTAGACTATGGCTTCCGTGTAGTGATTGCACCAAGTTTTGCAGATATTTTCCATAACAACTGTTTTAAAAATGGTATTTTACCGATTAAACTAACTGAAGCAGAATGTGATGAAATTCTTGATAAAGGAATGAAAGCACCATATTCTGTAGACGTCAATTTACAAGATCAAACCGTAACAGGGGAAGATGGAAAAGTTTATAGCTTTAACATCGATCCATACTACAAAGAAATGCTATTAAATGGATGGGATGAAATCTCATTAACATTTAAATATGAAGAACAAATCGCTCAATATGAAGCAAAACGCATTGCATTCTAATATGAAAAAAAGAGTTGCTCCTATTTTTATAGGAACAACTCTTTTACTTTCTTATTCTAATACTTCAATTGTGTCGACTTTTGCGTTTTGTTTATTTTTTAATTCAGGATGTGCCAATTCGATTACTGAACGACGTAGGAAAATAATTACGATTGCTACTAGAGTTATACTGGACACTATTAGAATATACTGAGCTGGAATAATATCATATAAGATTCCAAATATTAATGTTCCAAGTGGCATCATTCCCATTGCCACCATCTCAAGAATCCCAAAAATACGTCCACGATAATTTTCTTCAACTTCTTTTTGTAAAAGTACACCAATCGGAGTATTCGTTAAAACTCCAAAACTACCAAATAAGAACATGACAATAAAGAAATAAATAAAGTTTACACTACTAGAAAAAGTAATTAATAGTGGTACAGCAATCGCACTTACTAGAAGAGACATACCTAAAATGGATCTTTTTGAGAACAATAACGGATATTTTACATTGGAACGCGTTGCAAAATAAATGGAGAATAATAACATTCCAATTGCAGATCCTGCCTCAATAATACCAATTAATGAATATTCAATTTTTAAAATATTAACTAATATAAAACTGAGTCCGACATTTACCGCAGTAAAGAACATATTAAGTAATAACAATACCCACAATAAACTTGAAACAACTGGTTTTGTTTTTAAATAAGACAACCCTTCTTTTAAACTACTCATCATACTCTCTTTTTTAACTTCTGAAGATTGCTCTTGATTTTTTGAATAAAGTTTAAAATCCATTGTTGCTTCTAATAAGAAGGCAATTGCATAAGCAATAACATTAATGATTAAGAACATTTCAATGTTGAAAAATCCGAATAACATACCACCAACAACTGGACCACCAATCCCTGCAATGGAAAGGGATAGTTGGTTAAATGACATCGCTTTTTGTAGTCGCTCTTCATCTACAAGGTTTCCGATTGATGCAGAAAACGCAATTCCCGTAAATGTACTACAGATTGAGTAAAAAACTGTTGTGACATAAATTGCCGGGATTGACAGACCGAATATTAAACTGTAAGTAAGTAACCCTAATATTGTTAATACAATTCCAGCTTGCCCGGTCAATACAATAGTTTTTCTTGAAAATTTATCAACCAGAATTCCCGCAATAGGAGCCAATATTGTCCGAGGTATAATACTAAAAATTAAATTTGCTGCAAAACTTAGTGCTGATCCAGTAATCGATAAAATAAACATACTCATACCAAAAGAGTACACATTTGCACCAAGTGCGGAAATCATTTTACTAACTAAAAATGTGTACAAATGATACGTTGCTTTCTTTAGCTTAATTGTTTCATTCATGCCATTCACCTCAAATGTTTAATTTAATTAAACTTATAATATTCCATAATTTGAAAAAAGGCAACAAAAATGTTTAATAAAATTAAACAAATTTAGCAATTATGATGTTACAAGTGCTATAATATGATTAAAGAGATTAAACTTATACTGTCTTATCAACATTTGATTCGACGGAATATGAAACAAAATTGAGGTGTAAGTGTTGAATGCCATTGGGAATCGTATAAAAAATTTAAGAAAAGAAAAGAAAATGACACTTGCAGAGTTGGCTGGTAAACGGTTAACAAAGGGGATGTTAAGTCTCATCGAAAACGGGAAAGCTAATCCATCAATGGATAGCTTACATTACATTGCTCAACAGCTAAATGTAGACGTCTCTTTATTATTAAACGACGGTCAAATTAAAGAAATACGGGAACTATTACTCGTTGTTGAGGAAGACTACTCCAATATAAAAGATCCATTCAATCCTAATCAAGTCGACAATATTAAACAAATAATAGAAAAAATTATGCATGTTCAGGACCATTTACTTGGTAATAATTACGAGGAAATTCGACTTCTGGATTTACATTTACGATTGAAGTCTTTCCTCAATCAAGCTGCAGATCTAGAAGAAGAAATGTACAGTGTAATCCATCTATACGAAAAAATTCATGCTTATAACCGAGTGGTAAATTGCTTTACTTTTTTGGCTTCAAGGGCGTTTACACAAAAGGACTTTAATAAGGCGCTTCAATATGTAAAACAAGCTGAAGCAAAGATTGAACCTTATGTCCATCTAGTGGATCACTTATCGAAGTTAGATATGTATTACCTTCTAACGATTTTATATGCAGCAGTTGATGATGTTCCAAATACAGAAAAAAACTTAGAATTGGCAATAGATATCGCACAAAAAAATAAAATTTATTATCGTATTGATGACTTTTATCGCTTTATGTTAGTTCAAGTAATGAGTCGTAATGATTTAGAGAAGAGTAAATATTATATAACAAAACTAAAGCTTCATGCTGATTTTACTGAAGACATATTGTCTCAATACTCTTACATTTGTTGTGAAACATTTTATTTGAATTTAATTGAGAAAGATTATAGAAGAACACTTGAAATCGCTAAAGAAGCGAAGAAATTACAACCAGATCGATATGGAATATTGAAGTCTTTATTAGGGTATATTGTCGCAGAAGAAACGTATGCTTTATGGGCACTTGGCCAATATATAGAAGCAATTAACTGTAGTGATAACTTTAGTATTCCTTCTAATATTCATCATCCATATGATCTTTCAACGTTGTACAAATGTTTTGCTGTAAGGGCATTATGCTACCTAGAAATAGGGGATAGAGAAGCTGCTAAAAGAGAAATTTTATACGCATCAAATGAAGTTGAAGGATTCCCAAATACAATTGACAAATTATTTATAGATGAAGCTTATAAGAAAATCATTGAAAATAAATAGGAAATAAAAAGAAGTGTGAACCTATATTGTTCACACTTCTCTTTATTTATAGAATTACTATTGCATGAGAACCGAGGGATTTAAACGTACTAAAAAATACTTTTTCGTCAATTGTTTCATTGCCAGATAAAGGGTTCATAATTGTTACTTTTCCATCAGCATAACCAGTTAAAACAACTGCATGTAGGTTCATATATATAGGATGTTTTTCTTTCGTGTCTTCAATGATCCAATACCCTGAAGTTCTTGGTTCTTTCCAATCAATTGTAGTCCAGGTTAATACAGGTACACCAGAATTCACATAGGATAATATTTCTTCCCTAGAAACATCACTTAAATTTAAGGCTTTATAATTGCTATTATGTTCAAATAAAACCTGATTTGCTACATCAACAATTGGGTCTGCAAATACATAATATCCTGCATATTTTTTTGCAGGGTCACCAGCAAATGCTTTATATGGGTCTGGACCGTAGAGTTGATTACCTTTTTTTGTTACCGGTGAGGTAGGTAAGTAGTCTTTTGCTAAAGTGACTTTATCCACATCAATACCATAATAATTTAAAATAGCTGTTAATGAGGTTACCTCGCATCCATTTGGGAGCTCAGGATTTTGTTTAACAATGGGAACTGCTAAACTTTTCGTAGAACTTGCATTAAATGTTTCAATCGTTAAAATTGGATTGGCTGGATCAAAAACGATTGTATCTCGTGTTTGTTCAGAGAATTCACCTGTTAGTTCAATTTTATAAATAACAACCTCATAAGGCTGATTTGGTTCCACCATGTTGAATATTGCATTTCCATTATCATTCACTGTAGTAGATGCAATTTTTTCACCCGTCTCAAAATCAAATAGTGCTACAGCGACATTATTAACATTGTTATTGCTAGAAAATTCGACCGTATGAATCGTTAATGATTTACCGTCAGTGAGCGCTTCAGTGGACATCTGCTTACTATAAACGATTTGTTGTTCATTTTTAATTGTATGTTCTTGTGAATTACAGCCAAAAAGAATAGCAGTGCAAAATAAAGGTAATAGTAATTTTATTGTGAAATTAGTTTTACCCATCACTCCATGCACATCCTTAACATTTTTCAAATATTCAAACCTATTGTTTGCTGACTTCATAAAAATATACCAATGGCACTATATTATAGTGTAATCCTTTTATCTATTAGAATGAAGTTAAATATATAAAAAACTGCTTAGAACAATATCCTAAGCAGTCGTTTATCTATTTTACGCTTCCGCTTATAAACTGTGAATCCTTGTAGTACATATTTTTCACAAGAACATTGGGACCCAAGCATTTAACTGCTGGACAGTGACAGTTTAGCGATTTAGCTAAGTCAGTTTCTAACCACTTGTTGAATATTTCAGGTAATGAATCGGTTTGAACATTTCCTAAAGCAGGAGTATCTCCAAAATCAGTTACAATGACATCTCCTGTGAAAATATTAATATTTAATCGAGAGCGACCATCTGGATCATTTCGGAGCGTAACATTCTTTGCTTGGCGTAATCTCGTTAATAATGCTTGGTCTTCTTCATTCATGCTGCAAGGGTAGAAGGGAAGTGTACCAAATAGCATCCAAGTATTTTCATCTCGAATATCGAGTAGTTGATGGATTGCCTTACGAATTTCATCAAGAGAAAGAGAAGTAAGGGATGAAGCAAAATCGGATGGGTACATCGGATGTATTTCGTGTCTTGCACACTTCATTTCATTTACGATTTGATGATGTATGTGTTCTATATAAGGGATTGTATTTTTATTGAGCATTGTTTCAGCTGATACCATAACACCTTGCTCTGAAAGCATTCGTGAATTTTCAATCATTCGATCAAATAATGCAGCACGTTGATCAAAGGTTGGTTTTCTTTCCATCATGGCAAACCCTGTTTCAACAAATTCCTCAATCGTTCCCCAGTTATGCGATATATGTAGGACATCCAAATAAGGTGCAATCTCTAAATATCTTTCCCCATCGACAGTTAAATTGGAATTCATTTGGGTACGAATACCACGTTCATGTGCATATTTTAAAATCGGCTTTACGTAATTTTGTACCGATTTCTTACTAAGCATTGGTTCTCCGCCTGTAATACTAAGAGATCTTAATTGAGGTATTTCTTCAAGACGTTTTATTATTAATTCAAGTGGTAATGCGGTAGGGTCTTTTGTCTGTAATGTGTATCCAACTGCGCAGTGCGCACATCTCATATTACATAATGTTGTTGTTGTAAACTCAATATTAGAAAGAGTTAATTGACCATGTTGCTCTATATCCATATAAGCTTCCCAAGGATCAAATTGAGGAGTAATCTTTTCTAATGTAGTCATCGTTTTTGAACTTCCTTTCTTAGAAAAACTGGCTATCGCTTAATTCATTTGGAATAGCCTTTTTTCCTTTTGCGGATAAGATCATTCACCATTCTTATCAACCAAAGAGTTATTTTCTCATAGAATTGTAATTTCGAAAACTATAAATGACATAATTAGAACATTTTATTCTAAATGATACTAAATAATACGAAATAGGTAAGGATTGTAAATGATAATTATATTATGTAAAGTTAAATGATGAATCTCCAATAATTTTATTATGTAAACTTAATATAAAAGATGAAATGGATCATAACGAATTATGAATCCACTTCATCTAGAGTAGTGGTAATAAAACTATTATTTTCACTATAAAAGACTTCACCAAACTTATTTTCAATAACAGTCTTTTTCAGTTTAATTTTTGAATAATTCATTGCCTGCACATTATAGCGATAATGATCATTTCGAATAATACTATCAGACACATAAATTGCGGAACGATTTTGTGCCAACAAATCTGACTGGTGCCCATCAGCCATTTGAACACCTTCTAAATCTACTGTCGACTCATAATCAATCAATATTTGTGGTTTTAGATGCTTCGCAATATAACTGTCTCTTATAAATACTTCACTATGATTTTGAATTAGTAATGCGTTTCGTTTACCCTCTAGTAATTCACTATTATAAATAATGAGAGAACTATCATTCACTACAATTTGGGCTAGGGAATGATGACTAATTTGGCTATTAATGAAGTTTGAAATAGAATTGCGAGTGATTTTAATGCCATAGGAACCACCATTAAATATATGACAATGTTCAAATACAGCAGTAGAGTGGTCGCTTACTTCGATTTGCACTTGGTCACAATTATAGAACTTACTATCAAACACGAAAATTTCGCTTTTATTGACTGCAAAGATGCTTTTTCCGTTAAAACATTCAGATTGAGACATGGTAATGATTACGTTCGTTTTACAGGCAATATGTGGCATGTAGTTATCATAAAACTTCGAATACTCAATATCGACGGATGATTTTTCAATTGCTAGAATTCCATTTCCTTTATTCTCCATCACTTCACATTCGTATACATTCAGTTGTGCATCAATTATTGTGAAGGCTGCATTTTCATGTTTTGATATCTCACTTCTAACAAGAGATGCATTTCCTCGTTTATCTACAAAAACACCAATATAATAACCTTCTTTTACAATGCAGCCACTCATGGATAGAATGGATTGATCGGTAACATAAACTTGGGATAATTTATGATATTTTATAATTGTCTCATTGAAATTCGCAATCGCTTCTTGTTTTAATTTTACACCAATGTCATTACCTGAATGGATATGGCACTGTTCAATATTGGCACGAGACTTATTTGTTATGAGTATATTTTCTTTTGGATGATGTGAAATCTCACAATATGAAATTGTTGCTTCAGTGAAGTCTGTTAAACAAATTCCAGATTCTTTTCCGTTTTGAATAACACAGTGATGGCCTTTGAAAGTACTTTCTTCTAACCATATTTGCGGTAATTGGTGAAATCGTAATGTACTACTATTAATCGTAATTTCTGCTCCATTTAATCCGTAAATTCCACTGCCGTTACCACGTTCTAAAATACTACCAAAATCCTCAAATAGTGAGTGATCTACAATGATTTGCGTACCAGAATGTTGGTGGTAGTGGTTTTTATCGGAATAGAGCTTAGAATCTTCTTTAACACTGATGGCATGTTTTGCATTTGTAAATTCACATTTTTCGATAATTGCTTCCGATTGTTGTATTAAGACTTGCATTTTTCCGTTAGAGTGGAAAATACAGTTTTTAAATACAGCCTTAGAATGATTGAGTAATGCCACGGCTACTTCTCTAGCATTTCTTAATTCACAATTTTCTAAGTGAATAACACCGTCGCTAACTGATATGAGAGCATCCGTTTTAATGCCTATGATTCGGCAATTTTCTAATTTCAGTGTACCTTCGACAAAAATTTGAGATGTAGGTGAGATGGTCACGTTTTGTAATGTAACTTCAACAGATTTAGGAATGATGAATATTCCTTCCATAACGGTTTCTTCTTGCCCGTTAGCGGAGATCAATACATCTTTATCAAACTGAATTGATTCTTTATATACTTTGGGTGATAATTTGATTTGGTCACCTTTTCTTGATTTTTGGATGGCACGTTTCATTGTTTTCACGTTAGAAAAAAACGCAGAAAACAGTTTCATAATGGCCATGTAATACCTCCTTCACAGTAAATCTGGATGATACTCTTATTTTTACTAAATTAATCAAGATTTAATCGTATTTTTAAAGATTAATTTGAAATTATTACTACTATTGGATATGTAAAGTATTTCTAATACTTGAACTTATGCAAATGGGTACGCTCGAAAGAACGCATGTACTCAGAAGTTTTATACATAAAAATGAATGGAATTAGAGGGGAAATTGAAGCTATTTGTAGGTTTTATTTACATTACGTCATTTTAATCGGAAATAAGGTTAGCAGTATATTAGCCATATTGGATTTTGAAGGTTAATATTATACATAGATAATAGGGGGTCAACATGAAAGATACACTTGAGAAAATATTATTAATGAATGATTTAGAAAGAGCGCACTATATGTCTTCAAATGGTGATCGCCTTTTGGAACAAATGACAGAATTGATTGGTATTCCTGAAGATGAACTAAGAGATAAACTAAATTATCGATTATTTATTGAACTTTTATCGAGTAATTTACTATCGAAAGAACAAATGCTGGACTTAACGTTAAAATTATCGAGTGATCAGTTTTTGTTCAATTCCATTGGTGAAAAAGAGACGGATTCTGTTTTCTTACGATCTTTTTCAGCTTTATGGCTAGCGAGTCTGATTCGTGTAGATAAACAAATCCATTTTCTATCAAACGAACAAACTAGGAGTATATTTAACTCATGTACATCTTATTTAAGTAGGGAGAAAGATGTTAGAGGATACTTAGGCGAAAAAGGTTGGGCATCGGCAATGTCGAATGGTGCCGAGATGATTTTGTCAATTGTTTCCCATTCTGCATTCGAGCTTCGTTTTACTCCAACTATTCTTAGTGGCATTAAAGATAGCTTTTGGAAAGGTTCAGTTTACGTAGACGATGAGGAAGAAAGATTTTCAAATATTATAGAGAAGTTAATTTCAAAGGATATCCCAGAACAATTATTTATTGAGTGGGTTGAACAAGTTTTCGACAAATTACAATACTATTTAATGACAAGTGGATATACACCACTATATTTCTCAGCACGAACAAATACGCTTCATTTCATGAAAAACTTATACTTTGTATTGAAATTCACACGACAAATGCCCGAATTACAAGGTGTAGTTTCTATCTTTATCGGAAAATGGATGAAGGGTTAAGAAATGAACAATTGAGTAGGTGTAGAATTGAAAAAACGTGTAGTTAGAATACTATTAATAGTATTAGCAATTATAGTACTTGCATTTTTAATTAATCAGTATTTTATTCATTTTGATGGGGAAGGCAAAAAATCGGCTGAAGATGCACTACCAACTGACCAACAATATGAATGGATCAAAGGACCAAAAACGGACAATGAACAAAGGTATTTCTATTTATCAAACGGAAATTACTTTGGGACAAGCATTGTCACGAAAAATTTAAGAGGCTGGAGCCTGGGTGAAGGAGTTCAGTCAAACTTACCAAGTCCACTAGAATTCAATAAAATCGCTGCAGCATATTCTGATAGTAAAATATTATTTGGCCTCATCAAACCAGATGGCAAGGTTCGTGTAACGGTAAATGATGTAGATGCGGAACTAATGCAAATGGATCTAAATGTAGATGTAGTAGACTTATACAATGTCGAAGGTTACTGCATCTGGTATGTGGATTTATCAAAAGTTAAAGCGAAGAAAGAGTATATAATTAAAATTATCGATTCGAACGAAGATACATTATATGAATTAAAAATATAATAGGGCAATACTAATTGCAGAACTTTTGGAGCACTTCATTTAGAAGTGCTTTTTTATATGCTTAAAATAATAGTATTTTTACAATAGAAAATTTAACTAGTAGAAAACAAGTTTTATACTATCGACAATTTTTTACAAATATATTTATGTTCTAGGTTGTGATAAATAGACTATATCCTTCATAACTTGTTGTGAGCGCTGAACTAGTACGATAAAGTCTTTAAGCCTATGATTTTTACAATTACATACTTTTGAAGTACGTGCAAGCTCAAAAAAAAAACAATATTGGGAGGAATATGAATGAACTTTTTAAAACGACTTGTTAAGGAAGAAGAAGGAGCTGGGATGGTGGAGTATGGGTTGTTAATAGCATTAGTTGGTTTGATTGTAGCTGCTGCATTACCAACATTAACAAATGCTATATCAGCACTATTTACAAGAGTAGCTGGAAATCTATAAAACCAAAGTTTGATTATAAAGCCTCTCTTTAAAAAAAGCGAGGCTTTATTAAAATCTCTTAAAAGGGGTTAATTATCTAAATGATTGAGCTTATCTTATTGTTAGTATTACTAATATCTTTATTCACAGATATCTATAGTCGAAAAATATTGAATGTCGTGACAATACCGGCTATTATTATAGGTATTTTTTATTTCACTGTTGATTCTGGTTTGGATGGATTATGGTTTAGCTTTAGTGGATTTTTACTTGGTTTATTCGTACTACTTATTCCTTTTTACTTTGGCGGAATGGGTGCAGGAGATGTCAAATTAATGGGAGCAATTGGTGCCTTAATGGGATCAGCTTTTGTATTTCAGGCTTTTTTTTTTACAGCTGTAATTGGTGGAATAATATCTTTAATTTTCCTACTGAGAAGAATGAGTTTTAAACAGGTAGCATCTCATATGTTCGTGACATTTACAGTATTTAGAGGAAATATGAAAGAAATACATTCTCCAACTGGAGAAATAACTAAATATTCATTTCCATATGGGATAGCCATTGTATTAGGGACATTTATTGCTTACATATGGGGAGGATTTTTATGAAATCCGAAAAAGGTGCAACAATTGTGGAGTTTGCTTTAATACTTCCATTACTTATACTTCTAGTTTTGGGGATTATTGATTTTGGGCGAGTATTCCATGCATACTTGACAATTGATCATGCAGGTCGAGAAGCAGCTAGGGTTGCAAGTATAGGTAAATTTAGTGAAGTTGAAAATACAGCTGTTTCCCAAAGCGGAAATTTAATTACACCTAGTAATGTAACAGTAACTTATGATGACCCTAACAAAATTCGAGGTTCTATAACCACAGTAACAATTAATTATCAAATCAATTTTCTAACTCCAGTAATTCAACCTTTTTTCCCTTCGGGTTTTACCCTTTCAGATACTACAACGATGAGGATTGAATAATGATGAAAAAAATAATCCATCGGATAATTAAAAATGAAAGTGGAAATGTTTTGGTATTGGTTGCAGCTCTAATGATTACTTTAATTGGATTAACTGCATTAGTAATTGATGGTGGAAGGTTATATCTAGAAAAGAGTACTCTTCAAAAGGCAGCTGATGCGGCAGCACTAGCAGGGGCACAAGAACTGCCTAATGATACTTTGAGTGCAGAAACCCATGCAAAAAGTATCACAATCTCGAATAATGTACAAATCGGTAATTCAACAGTTGAATTTGCTGATAATAAGATGTGGATCCGTGTAACAAATACTTCAAATGTAGAACTTACATTTGGTAAAATTTTTGGAATATCAAGTGTGCCTGTAACAGCTACAGCAAAAGTAGATTTAAATCCTTTAACTTCCGCAACAGGGGTAATTCCGCTTGGGTTAGATTTTGGTGATTATGATAAATGGAAACATTGCACTGAAATTTCTTTAAAGTTACCTTCCCCAAGTGGTCATACTGATCCTACTGAAGAATGTAATGGAAGTAATCAATTGGGATCAGGGAATACTGGTCCCTTAGATATTACTGGTAGTGGTGGTAATAACTTTCGGAGTGATTTGGCAAATGGAGCTCAAGTAGAAGTGTGGGTAGGTAAAGAGTTAAATACTGAAACCGGTACTATGACTGGACCAACAAAGCAAGGGATAAAAGAAAGAGTTGATGCTTGTAAAGGTATTTATTCTTACGATGCTAACACCTTTGATACAAACCCTCCCCCGAATAATTGTGCTCAAGTGGTTGTAGTCCCGCTCTACACTATTATTGAAAGTAATAATAATCAAATAAAAAAAGTGAAAATTGTGGGATTCGCCACTCTTTTCATTATAGGTACTGATAATAATGGAAAAGAAGTTTATGCACGGTTTATGAATTTTACAGTTGCTGGTGGTAATTCATCAAGTCAAACTAATTACGGCACATTCGGATATAAGTTAGTAGAATAAATGTCTTAAAATGGAGGTAGAGCATGAATACTAAAAAGGTCTGGATTACAGCAATTATTTTTGGACTAATTACAACTGGAATCTTATATTTTGCATATTTCATGAACCAATCAAATACTGTACCACCTGTTGAAGAACCAGTAGTTGCAGAAGACGTAGAGATAACTGAGCCTGACCCCATAATAGAAGAGCCTAAAGAAGAACCAAATACAATGATCCCAATTACACAAGGGAATCGCGCAATTTCTCTACAAGTAAGTGTTGGTCATGGAGTGTCTGGTTTTATTCAACCAGGCTCTTATGTTGATGTAATAGCGATACTTACTCCATCTGAAGAAGAATTTAAATATAAAGTAGGGCAACATGATGCTGCCACATTGTTATTACAAAATGTAAAAGTTCTTGCCATTGGTCACTCTGCCGATACGAAAGAAGAAGCAAAAAAATATGAAACCGTGACTCTGGAAGTAACGCCCCATGATGGACTTCGATTAGGATTTGCAGCAAGAAACGAAAATCAAATTTATTTGACTTTACGCGCTGAGGGGGATACTTCATTAGAACCAGAAGCAACACATATTCACGAAGATGAACTTCACGAAGGAGTGTTTAAACCGTGACAATTCAATGGTTATGTTATTCACAAGATTCGAACAAGATTAGACCAATCTCAGATTCTCTAATCTCTCATGGTTATTCTCTCAATATAAAAAATAAAAGAGAAGAAATAGATAGTTTAATAAAAATACATCGTAAAGCCGCTCTATTTATAGATATCGAACGCAATGTAGATAGTTATCAATATTGCGAGACTCTTTCTATACTATATCCTGATATTTTTATTATTTTAGTTGGAGAAGAACATGGAATTAATGCCATGAGAGCACTTCACTGTGGAGCGAAAGACGTTCTTTTCTATTCATCCGAGGACGATTCAATCATTGATGTAATAAGAAGAGCAGAAAAATATTTCAAACTTAAAGAAAAGCAACCTACAAAAAAAGTACAAGATAAAAGAGGCATTGTGATTACAGCATGCAGTACAAAAGGAGGAGTAGGGAAAACAACCCTAATCGTTAACCTTGCTTCGGTTCTAGCAAAGAAAAACTATAGAGTAGCAGTTTTAGATTTGAACTTACAATTTGGAGATGTGTCATTGTATTACGACTTGAAACCTAAAAAGACTATCTATGAATGGGTAAAAGAAGAATACGGTGCCCTTAACAATGATCCAAGTAAATTCATGATTACACATAGTTCAGGAGTAAATATATTACCTGCACCATTTCGACCAGAATTTTCAGAAGCCATCACAGAAGAACATATCCGCGATTTAATCGAACAATGTCAACGAATGTATGATTATATCCTAATTGATACACCTCCATATTTAACAGATCACACACTACTATCCCTAGAAAAATCCAATGAAATTTTACTGATGACCTTTATGGATTTAGCAACATTAAAAAACAATAAAATTTACATTGAAACTCTTAAATCCCTTCAATTAGATTACAAAGTTCGAGTTATCCTAAATCGATATTACAAAATAACTGGAATCCAATCTGAAACAGTTGAAAAAGTATTAGAATTGCCTATTTTTGCACAAATTCCAAATAAAGAAAAAGAGATTACCATGTCTATTAATGAAGGAAATCCACTTGTAATGACACAACCAAAAAAGGCATTTTCAAAATCCATTGACTTACTTGCTACAAAATTAATTGGCAACCCCAACACATTAGCACAAAAGCATGTATACCAGCCTAATTAATTAAATTGAAGATTGGGAGGAATAACCTTTGTCATTATTAAAGCGATTAGGTGGTACAGAACACCAGTCATCCATTCCATCCTTCGTAAAAGAGAAAGTTTCTAGAAAGTCCCAACAAACTATTGAATTAGAAACGAGACTACATAATTTTATAGTGGAGGAACTAAAAAACAATCTAGAACAAAATGAAGAATTAAATAGGACAAGTTTAAAAGAGTTATCTGATACTTTCTTTCTAATAGAAGGTGAATATTTAACATTTGAAGAGAAGCAAGAACTCCTTGATGGGGTAATAAATGAACTTTATGGATATGGTCCGATTACAAAATTGATAGAAAATGAAAACATCACTGAAATTATGGTGAATGGACAGAATGATATATATATTGAAAAAAAAGGAAAGCTCTTCAAAAGTGATGTCTCGTTTCATAATGATCAACATGTATTAAAAGTAATTGAACGGATTGTGTCGCCGTTAGGAAGAAGAATTGATGAAAGTAATCCGATGGTCGATGCGCGACTACCAGATGGTTCAAGGGTCAATGCCATCATACCGCCTTTGGCACTCAACGGACCGACCCTAACAATTCGTAAATTCTCTCAAAATCCATATACTATTCAAGATTTAATTCGGTTCGGCACTCTAAGCAAAGCGATGGCGAAGTTTATAGAAAGCTGCGTCAAAGCAAAACTGAACATTTTTATTAGTGGTGGAACGAGCTCAGGTAAAACTACCTCATTAAATGTACTATCTTCTTTTATTCCTAATGACGAGCGGATCATCACGATTGAAGATTCAGCTGAGTTAAAATTGCATCAGGAGCATGTAGTGATACTTGAAGCACGACCGTCAAACATTGAAGGACAAGGTGAAGTAAAAATTCGTGATCTTGTACGAAACTCATTGCGGATGAGACCTGACCGAATTATCGTCGGTGAGGTTCGAAGTGCCGAAGCGCTTGATATGCTTCAAGCTATGAATACTGGTCATGAAGGAAGTTTAGGAACAGGGCATGCCAATTCACCAAGAGATATGTTGGCTCGGCTTGAAACGATGGTATTAATGGCAGGAATGGATTTGCCGGTACGTGCAATTCGAGAACAAATCGCCGGTGCACTGAATTTAATTATTCAACAATCACGAATGAAAGATGGCACTCGAAAAATCACTCATATTACAGAAGTTTTAGGGATGGAAGGAGATACCATCATCCTTCAAGACCTTTTTGTATTTAAAGAAACCGGTATTGGAATGGATGGCAAGGTGCAAGGGGAGTTTGTCTCAACAGGGATACGGCCGACATGTGCTGAAAGATTAGAATTACAAGGTTTTAAATTTCCATCCTCCTGGTTAAAAGGAGAGTGGTAGTTTGGATAATTATATGTTTTTTGTCATCGTATTCCTATGTATTACTTTATTTTTTGTGACCGTAGGGATGTTCATCGGAAGAATCTCAAAGACGAATAAAATCGAAACACGAATCAGATCTTATATTCACACATCGGTGAATGAGCAAGAATTAACTGAAGAAAAAAGTAAAAAATATAGAACTCCTTCTATTATAACTTCAATTGGAGAACTAATTAAAGGTCTTCCAATGAATAAAAAGCTAAAAAGAAAGATTACAGAAGCTGGATTACCTATTAAACTTGAAGATTTTTATGTGATACGAATCGGAATATCAGTTCTGTGTTTTCTTATTTGTATTCTCTTTGGAATTAACATCTTTGTAAGTATCATTGCGTTTTTAATTGGTTATATGATTCCTGCTTTCTATGTAAATTACAAAAGAAAAAAACGTCTATCTCGCTGCGTTAGCCAATTATCAGAAACACTTGGAATAATGGCAAACTCACTTAGAGCAGGTTTTAGTTTTATGCAAGCAATGCAACTAATCAGTAAAGAAATGCCCGATCCCATTGGACCTGAATTTGAACGAACAGTGCAAGATGTTGCCTATGGGATACCATTAGAAAAAGCTTTTGAAAATATGATAGCGCGTTTACCTGATAAAACACTTGAAATGGTGCTGAACGCATTGTTGATTCAACGTAAATCTGGTGGGAATTTAGCTGAATTACTTGAAACGATGCAGGAAACTGTTCTTGGTAGACTAAGGATTAAAGATGAAGTAAAGACAGTGACAGCGGAAGGGCGGCTTTCTGGAATTATTATTACGATCATTCCGATTGCTCTTGGTGTTTACTTATACTTTATCAATAATGATTACTTTGGAATTCTTTTGAAAGAACCACTTGGAATTTTAATAATAAGTTTTGGTGGTATCTTTCATTTAATTGGATGGTTCGTTATCCAGAAGATTATTAGGATTGAGGTGTAACGAATGATCTCGATATTCTTATTTTTGAGTAGCCTTTTGTTTGTTGTTTTTTTGACCGCAGGAATTTTGTTACTAGTTTTTCGTAAAGAAATTCTCATACAACGACGTCTTGTAGGTCAATTTGGCTCAATCACAAATGTGAAACATCGTAACAAATCTGTGCAAGTGGAGAATATAGATAATTTTATTAGTCGAGTCTTGCATCCATATTTTCACTATATACGAAAAAAAGTAATCGGAAAAATGTCTAGAGGCTCAATGAAAGAATTGAATATAAGACTACGGGATGCGGGAAGACCATATAATTTATCCGTTATTGATTTTCGTGTAGCGCAAATTAGCCTAGGGATATCTGTATTTATTGGTTTTGGCTTGTTCATATACCTACTGACATTAAATATTAGTTCTGCGTTGACTCTGGGACTGGCTGTCGGAGGAATCACTTACATTCTTCCTAGTTTTTACCTTGACTCATTAAAGAAAAAGCGAATCAAATTAATTGACCGAAATATGGCAGATTTTTTTGACATGATGACTTTATCCATAGAGGCTGGGATGGGGTTAGAACAGGCGATTTCCAATGTGTGTCGGCAAGTGAAGGGACCTTTATCGGAAGAGTTTTTGGCTACATTAGAAGATATGAAGTTAGGGAAATCAAGAAGGGAAGCATTATTCAATCTACGAGGGCGTGTTCCATCTGATCATTTCCAAAGTATTATTACGTCCATTATTCAAGCAAGTGAATTAGGAATCGGGATGGGGAATTTAATGCGTTCCTTAACTCAACGGATCCGTGATTACCAGAGAGAAAAAATACGTGAAAGAGCTATGAAGATGCCAGTTAAAATACTTTTTCCAATGGTGTTTTTCATTTTCCCTTCATTATTTATCGTCATATTAGGACCTTTTGTAGTAAATCTTTTGGTAAATGGATTATTTTAATAATGAAATAGTCATATTGGATTGTAGGAAGCTCTAAAGAAGGCTACTTACAATCTTATTTTTTGCATAAATTAATGTTTTATCGATATAATGATTATCGAATTTGTCATAATACTTCTCGTTTAAATAAAAAAAACAGTCATAATTTTAACTTATTACAAAAGATAATTTTAATGTAATTTACTTATGAATGTAATTCATGTATTATGAACATTGAAGAAAAGACGCTTATAATTTGCCTTTTCAATTAGAAATAATAGGGGGAGTACAAATGGCAAGCAATTTACACAATAGCCGCTCTTCATTCGAAGTGAATGGTAAAACATATAACTTTTATCGTTTAACTGCAATTGAAGAAGCTGGTATCGCGAACGTATCACGCCTTCCATACTCAATTAAAGTTTTATTAGAATCAGTATTACGCCAATATGATAATTACGTAATCAAAGAAGAACATGTTAACAACTTAGCTAAATTTGGTGCAGGTGCAGATCCAGAAGGTGAAGTACCATTCAAACCATCACGTGTAGTTTTACAAGACTTCACTGGTGTACCAGTAGTAGTAGACTTAGCTTCTTTACGTTCAGCTATGAAAGAATTAGGTGGAGATCCTAACAAAATCAACCCATCAATTCCAGTTGACCTTGTAATCGACCACTCTGTACAAGTTGACAAATACGGTAATGCTTCTGCATTACAAGCTAACATGGATTTAGAATTTGAACGTAACGCAGAACGTTATAACTTCTTAAAATGGGCTCAAACTGCTTATGATAACTTCCGTGCTGTACCACCTGCAACAGGTATCGTACACCAAGTTAACTTAGAGTATTTAGCTCCTGTAGTTCACGTACAAGAAAATGCAGATGGCACATTCGAAGCATTCCCAGATTCAGTAGTAGGTACTGACTCTCATACAACAATGATCAACGGTCTTGGTGTTCTTGGATGGGGTGTTGGTGGTATCGAAGCAGAAGCAGGTATGCTTGGACAAGCATCTTACTTCACAATTCCTGAAGTAATCGGTGTTAAATTAACTGGTGAACTTCCAAACGGTGCTACTGCTACTGACTTAGCGTTAAAAGTTACTCAAGTTTTACGTAAACGCGGTGTAGTAGGTAAATTCGTAGAATTCTTCGGTCCTGGTGTATCTAAATTACCATTAGCTGACCGTGCAACAATTTCAAACATGGCTCCAGAATACGGTGCTACATGTG
The DNA here is from genome assembly GCA_035556295.1 of Ureibacillus sp. GTDB lineage: Bacteria > Bacillota > Bacilli > Bacillales_A > Planococcaceae > Ureibacillus. The sequence goes on along the minus strand of DATMFE010000363.1, from coordinate 48,406 downwards.
GTTTCTTCGCAATTGACGAAGAATCATTAAACTATATGCGTTTAACTGGTCGTGACGAAGAACATATCGCAGTAGTAGAAAACTACTTAAAAGCAAACAGCTTATTCTTCGATCCATCATTAGAACCAGTTTACACTGACGTATTAGAAATCAAATTAGAAGACATTCAACCAAACCTTTCTGGTCCAAAACGTCCACAAGACTTAATTCCACTTTCAGAAATGAAAGCTCGTTACCACGAAGCTGTAACAGCTCCAATGGGCGTTCAAGGTTTCGGTTTAACTGAAGATGAATTCTCTAAAACATCTACTATTAAATTCGCTGATGGCGATGTTGAAATGCCAACAGGTGCAGTAGCAATCGCTGCTATTACATCTTGTACAAATACATCTAACCCATACGTTTTATTAGCTGCTGGTTTAGTTGCTAAAAAAGCTGTAGAAAAAGGTATTCAACCACCTGCATGGGTTAAAACTTCTTTAGCACCAGGATCTAAAGTAGTAACTGGTTACTTAGAAGAATCAGGTTTATCAGCATACCTTGACCAAATTGGTTTCAATACAGTTGGTTATGGTTGTACAACATGTATCGGTAACTCAGGTCCATTATTACCTGAAATCGAAGAAGCGATTAAAGAAAAAGACTTATTCGTAACGTCTGTACTTTCTGGTAACCGTAACTTCGAAGGTCGTGTACATCCACTTGTTAAAGCTAACTACTTAGCATCACCACCATTAGTTGTTGCTTACGCATTAGCTGGTACAGTAGATATCGATCTACAAAAAGATTCTTTAGGTAAAGACAAAGACGGAAACGATGTATTCTTCGCTGACATCTGGCCTTCAACTGAAGAAGTAAACGAAGTATTAAACAAAGTAGTAACTCGTGAACTATTCCAAAAAGAATACGAAACAGTATTTACTGCAAACGAAAAATGGAATGCAATTGAAACATCAACTGATTCTTTATACACATTTGATGACAAATCAACTTACATCCAAAACCCACCATTCTTCACTGGTCTTTCTAAAGAACCTGAAGCAATCAAAGGTCTTGAAGGATTACGCGTAATTGCTAAGTTTGGTGATTCAATTACAACTGACCATATTTCTCCAGCTGGTGCAATCGGTAAAGATACACCTGCAGGAAAATATTTACAAGAAAACGGTGTGGCAATCCGTGACTTCAACTCTTATGGTTCTCGTCGTGGTAACCATGAAGTTATGATGCGTGGTACATTTGCAAACATCCGTATCCGTAACCAAGTTGCTCCTGGTACAGAAGGTGGATTCACTACTTACTGGCCAACTGGTGACGTAGAATACATCTATGATGCAGCAATGAAATACCAAGCTAACGGTACTGGTTTAGTAGTATTAGCTGGTAATGACTATGGTATGGGATCTTCTCGTGACTGGGCAGCTAAAGGTACATTCTTATTAGGAATTAAAACAGTTATCGCTCAAAGTTACGAACGTATTCACCGTTCTAACCTAGTTATGATGGGTGTATTACCACTTCAATTCATGCCAGGTGAATCTGCAGATTCTTTAGGATTAACTGGTAAAGAAGAAATCTCTGTTAACTTAACAGACGATGTAAAACCACGTGATATCTTAACTGTAACTGCTAAAGCAGAAGATGGTACTGTGAAAACATTCCAAGCTCTTGCACGTTTCGACTCAGAAGTAGATGTTGATTACTATCGCCATGGTGGTATTCTACAAATGGTTCTTCGTCAAAAAGCAGCTGAATAATTAGGCTTAAATCACTATTACAAAAACGGTAAATTTCTCTTTTAGAGATTTTTACCGTTTTTTTGTTGTATCTAGTAATCTTCTATTATAAAATTAGGATGTAAAAGAATTTAATAGATTATTTACAATATTTTTACATATCAAGCAACCTATTAATTATTCTTTTATTATAGTAAGTCTAGATTCTTAAATAATTATTCGGAGGTTTTTCATTTGAAGAAAAAAACGATGTCTAAAGTATTCAATGCAACATTAGCAACATCTGTCGTTGTTGGTACTGGTTTATTAGCAACTCCAGCACAAGCAGAAAACATTACTTTTACAGATGTAAAAGAGGATAGTGTTTACTATAATGCTATTATCGAAATAGCGAAATTAGGTACAATTGAAGGTTTTGCTGATGGTACATACAAACCAGATGGCATTGTTTCACGTGGTGAATTAGCTAAATTTATTACTAAAGCATTAAGCTTAGATACATCAAACGTTAAAAACCCTGGATTTAAAGATGTTCCAGAAACACATGAATTTTATAAAGAAATCGCAGCACTATATAATGAAGGAATAATTTTAGGAAATGGTAAAAACGAGTTCAATCCAGACGCTCCATCTACTCGTGGCCAAATCGCTACAATCCTTGCGAAGGCGTTTAAATTAAGTAAAGCAAATTTTGAAGAATTACCATATGTAGATGTTAAGGAAAATTCTGTTTATGCTGATGATATTAAACGTGTTTTAGATAACAAAGTAACAAATGGTACGTCAAAATCAACATTCTCACCTGAGGCAACATTAACAAGAGCACAAACAGCCTTATTAATTTACAATGCATTAAATGTTCAATCGACTACAATCGAATTAAATATTATGCATAGTAATGATACGCACTCATGGGTTGAAAACGCACCAAAACGAGCAGCAGCAGTGAATGATATTCGTGCAAAAAGACCAGACGCTTTATTGTTGGATGCAGGTGACATGACAACAGGAACTCTTTATTACAATCTATTTACTGGAAAAGCAGATTTAGAATTCTTCAATTATATGAAGTATGATGCAGTGACGTTTGGTAACCACGAATTTGATGCTGGTTCTACACCAGATGGTCACCAAGCTCTAGTTGATTATATTAAAGGGGCAGAATTCCCATTTGTATCTTCAAATGTCGATTTTTCAAAGGATGAAAAATTCACTGGATTATTCTCAGATCTAATTTCTAGCGAACCGGAGAATGGTAAAATCTACAACGGTATCATTAAAGAAATCAACGGTCAAAAAGTAGGGATCTTTGGTCTAACTACAGCTGAAACAGCAGCAATTTCTTCCCCAGGTGCAGTTGCTTTTGAAAACTATTTAGAAGAAGCAGAAAAAGCAGTAAAAGCATTCGAAGATCAAGGTGTAGATAAAATCATTGTGCTTTCACACCTAGGCTATGATGATAATCCTACTATTGACAATGACTTAGAATTAGCTAAAAGAATAGATGGCATTGACATTATTGTAGGTGGCCATAGTCATACTCAGCTTGATGCACCTATCGCGGTAACAACTGACGAAAATGAAAAAGCGAAAGATACAACTCTAATTGTTCAAGCTTATCAATATAGCGATTTCTTAGGTACACTTGATGTAGTGTTTGATGAAAATGGTATAATCGTAGACTTCAACGGGAAATTAATCCCGCTAAAAGATTATGCATCTGATGCAAAAGCATTAGAAATATTAAAACCATACCAAACTAAAGTTAAAGCATTTGGTGATTCTGAAATTGGTATTTCAACTGAGGTAGAGTTAGACAACCTTAGAGATGGTGGAGATGTTACTAAACCAAGTGTTCGTAAAAATGAAACTATTCTAGGTAATTTAATTACAGATGGTATGTTAGCAAAAGCTAAAAACTTTACAGAAAAAGAAGTCATTTTAGCTGTCCAAAATGGTGGGGGAATTCGTGCTGCAATCAATGCTGGTCCGATCACAGTTGGAGAAATTAATACTGTTTTACCATTTGGTAATACCTTAGCTATTATGGATTTAACAGGTGCAGAATTAAAAGCTGCGTTTGAACACAGCTTATCTGCATACCCAGCAGAAAATGGTGGTTTCTTACATGTAGCTGGAGCAAAAGTAGAGTTCGATTCTACTAAACCAGCTGGTGAAAGAGTAGTTAGTATCACGTACAAAGATGCTTCAGGTAACTATGTAGCATTAGAAGAAGCTAAGACATATACTATTGCTACAAATGCTTTCACTGCTAAAGGTGGAGATGGATTTACAATGTTTGAAACTGCCTACAAAGAAGGTCGTGTAACGGATTTAGGTTTATCTGATTGGGAAAACTTCCAAGAGCTTTTATTATCATTAGATGCAATACCAACTGAAACAGAAGGTAGAATTGTAGATATCTCTGTAGCTAAATAATCTATTAAACACAAATTAAATAAAGAGGTTATGCAAATATTGCATAACCTCTTTCTATTTTAAAATCCAAAAAACGTGCAATCAAAATATAGATTGCACGCTCGTTTTACCATTCAATATTGGCAATGATACCTTCATCATCATGAAGATTTAGTAAGATTCGAGCTGACATTGAATCCCGATTTAATTGTTCATCAATATAAAGTCGAATGGCTGCGATGAAATTTGCTGTTGAATAAATATCTTGTTGACCATGTACGGAAGCTTCAGCGGAGAAGCCAGTTTCGTCATCATACATTAATTCAACTTCAACTTCAGCAGGGCTAACTTGTCTAAACTTTGCATGAAATAAACAAATCGCATTTACCAAATCTTGTTCATTTAAAGTTATTTTCTCCAATGATCCGTTACCTCTTTATCTTTTCTACGAGTAATCAACTGGAATATCTTTACGCATAATGCAAGGATTACAACAATCGCAATTGCATTAATTGCAAAACCTAAAAGATTACCAATTAAGCCCATATCCGAGAATAAGCTACCGAATAGTAAGCCAGCTAATCCACCGACCATTAAACCTCTCATTAGTCCGCCTGAAGAGAAGCCACCTTTATTCGTAGGGTTTGTAGTAGATTTGTTTACCGAAGAAGTGTTTGTGTTATTGTTTTTGTTTTGAAAATTTGAATTGTTACTTCCTGGTGTATTCGTAAATCCTTTTTTCCCAGACTTGTAAGATTTCGCTTCAGCAGAGTGTACGTCGTCAGCAAAGAGTAATACAGACCCAACACTAGAGAATACTAATGTGAAGGCTAGGAACGTAGCTGAAAATATTACTGAAAGTTTCTTCATTCTAATCCTCCATCCTTAAATAGCACAATATTTGTACTATTTGTAAGTATATCAAAAATGAGCCTTTGAAACAGCAAATAGATACAGATTTACAAAGTACATCATTTTCTTATACTTTATTTACGTTATTATGAGTGAAAAGTTTCAAAAAAATCGACGAAGTATTTAATAAAAAAGCCATTATCTAGGTTGATGAAAAGACATATTCATACCTTTTTTCAATTATTTATGTTAGTGTCAGGTAACAACATGTAATATGAACGTCCAGTAAACGGAGAGGTAGGCATTTTATATGATCAACAATGTAACTGCACAGTATCACGGCATGATAATATTAACGGGATATTTACAACGTTTATTTGTAGCAGAAACTATTTACCGAAGACTAAATGAGCCATATAATCAAGAGCGATTTGATCAAATTAAAGCTTTAATGGATGAAGCATACACAATTATCCCGGTTTATGAACAAACTGGTTCGCTCACTATGGCACAAAAAATAGAGCTGAAATTCATTCTTCAAAAAACAGAAGAGCTCATGTCGTCATACTTTAAACAAATGCCATTATCCTATAATCAAAAATTAGCAATTGTAGGATCTTCATTATATGCAGACCAACATGTAAATGCAGGTATTGTACGTTTAGGTGAGATTTTTCAAATCGACGTGGGAGAAGATTATAAACAGCGTTTAGAATTTTATGAAGAGCGTACAGAGCTAATCGATTATATTGTTTACGTGTTACATCACAACGATCAGCCAAATGTACAGGCAACACAGCAAATTGACCCTTGGTTCAACGGGATTATGAAAAATAAAAGCTTGATCGATGACGATATTAAGAAAATCCGAAATTTAATTGGTTTCGATTAAATTGCTATAAAAGCCGTCTCCAAATTGGGGACGGCTTATTTATTTAATAAAATACTTTTTCAGTATTATATTTTGCGCGTAGGAAGTTAATGGCATATGTCTCATAAATCTCACGTTCCATTTGATCTTCTACTTCATAAACTTCAATTTTGTATACTTCATCACGATGGTTTTTGATTGGAGATACATTATCTTCTAAATGTTTTTTAATTCTTTGGCGAAGTTTTCGCGCTTTTCCAACAAATAATACTTCATTTTCCTTATTATAGAATAAGAAGAATCCGCCTTTTTCACGAGTGATTTTATGGATGTCAATAAATCCATTAATCGGTGTGATGGGTACTTCACCTTCTTTTAACTCTTGTTTTCGTTGATAAATGACTACATCTGGTTTTGGTAGCTCTATTTTAATCAAATTATTCACTTCCTATTTTTACTTTATTTGTTCTATCTGCCATCGATGGCCATCCATCATTATATATGATAGACATTATAATATGAAGTAATTTCCTTCTAATACTGATTATTTACAACAAACTATCATTTTGCAGCTTTTTTTCTTTCATGTATAATGAATGAAGAGGTGAAAGAGATGTTTGTAAGTGAAAAAAAGATAGAAATTCGATATGCTGAAACTGATCAGATGGGTGTCGTTTATCATGCCAATTATCTTATTTGGATGGAAATTGGACGAACACAACTTGTATCTGATTTAGGGTTTAACTATGCTGGTTTAGAAGAGCAAGGGTATCTTTCACCAGTACTTGACTTATCTATACAATACAAAAAAGCAATGCGTTATGGTCAGATTGCGACGATACGCACATGGGTTGAATCCCATTCAAAACTAAAAACGACATATGGTTACGAAATACTTCATGAAGATGGTTCTGTCGCTGCTACTGCAACTTCTTTACATACATTAGTAAAAAAAGACAATTTTAGACCATATCCACTAAGTAAAGTTGATCCAGAGTGGGATGCAAAATATACAGAAATTGCACAAAATAAGTAATCTGGCTAGCGCAAAGTCGCTAGTCATTTTCTTTTACATTCTAAACTTCAAACAATAAGTCAATCTTGATATAATGACGGTTAGGAAAAAGGAAAAGGAGGTATGTTCATGGTACAGAAATTACTTGAAGTGGATACAGTTAAATGTTTTATCGTTTTAACAAATACTGCACGTGAAGCAATAAAAGAACATTTCCAAGATGAACATGCCTTTTTCAAATTGCAGCAATCATTTCTTGTATATATTGAAAAACAAACAGTTGATTCCTCATCCATTTCCTTATCGATATTTTTTGATAATAAACGAAACAATATACTATCGAAAAAGTTTGGTGGGCGAGTAGTCATTATGGATTGTGCTTTCGATCTTAAAAACGGACTAGTTGCGAAAAGCTTCCGAACGAGAGGTGGCAATACACCTGTTGTAACGAATCGAAGAAAACCAATCCGAATCCATTTTGCTCCATCTCGTATAAGTGGACATACATATCCGAAAGAATTTATTCAGTTATTAGCCGAATTACCTATCGCGCAAGAACGATTCGATTATGTTAATAAACGAATAACTAGCTGGGAAGGGTACTTAAAAGTCTTAAATAAAAATGCTGATATTGAAGATATCGAAGCAACATTTGATTCCGTTCAGTTTCAATCAGACTATTCCGTTGTCACCATGCGTTGCAATGGAATTGATGAGAAACAATGGAAACAATTAAAAGGTCTTAGCGCCTATGTTCGAGGATTTAAAAAAGAAATTGGTGAAGTAACAAAAGTGAACAGAGGATATCGGCAAGTTGATATTCAACTAAGTCCTTTTGTAGCAAAATTAGCAAAGAACAATGATTTCGATTTTACCTCAGAAATGATTACCTTCAGTAATGCTTCAACTAAATCTCAGCTAAATCGTTTACTAAAGGGGTTTGAACGTTTAAAAGATGGATTAGCTGCTAACGCGAATCTCGAAAATATACTCTTTGAAGATAAACCTACTATTTTGGAAAGAAAAAGTGACGTCGATATTGAGTTTCACAATAATCTAAACGAATATCAACGCGAGGCGGTCATCGGTGCAATTAGTGCTGAAGATCTTTATGTCATTCAAGGTCCACCTGGTACAGGGAAAACAACCGTTATCTCTGAAATTTGCTATCAAAATTCAAAAGCTGGGTTAAAGACTTTGATTGCATCTCAATCTAACCTGGCCGTTGATAATGCCTTGGGGCGCCTTCTTTCCAATAAAGATATTAGGATTTTACGATATGGTCGAACTGAAAGTATTGAAGAAGAAGGTAAAAAATTCATTGAAGAAAATGTAGCAGATTATTGGAAAGACCAAACATTAACTGCTGTTTCAAATGAAATCAATCATCACCAAAGTAAAAAACAGGACTTAGAGGAAGAAATAAAAAACACCCTTCAACAAATTGAGAAATTAAAAGACAAAGAAATTGAACTCCAAAAAGCTGTTGAAGCAAAACATGCTTCTGAAAAAGAACTGTCAAAAATTACTGAAGAAATTTCTGAGTTAAAAAAGAAATTAATCCCCCTGAAAAAAGAGCGGGAAAAAACAGAGCTTGCTCTTGAAAAACTAAACGAATCGAAGCAAAAGATTACTGTAAAGCTAGATGAATTCAATGAACAACTAAAACAAATTGGCTCTGTCGATGAAAATGAAACAACTATTCATAATCTACAAGAAAGAACGAACCAAATTCATCAAACAATCCAATATACCAAACTTACAAATCTACATCACCAATATGAATCGCAGTTGGCAGATATAAGGAAGCAATTAGAGCAATATAAAGATTCGACATCAAACTTAACTAACACAATTGAAGAAGTACAAGCGATTAAGAAAGTTTATGATATCGAGCAATTCATTGAAAACCACGGAATACGAAGAGGATTTGTCTTAAATCAATTGTTTATAGATATTGAAAAAATTCACCAACAATTATTAAATTATCAATCGTTAAAAGACATTATTACTCGGCTTAATAAAGCAATTGAGTATTCAACACAAACTTTAGGCATTGCCATTGAGATCGAACAACTCCCTTTAAATCATCAGTATTCTCTGGCCGAAGTTAATGAGTTCCTATCAAAACTTAGTCTTGCCTTTGCTCAAAAGAAGGTTACGAAAGAAAATGGAACACGCTCTGTACAGGGATTATATTTACGGAGACTTTATTTAAATCAATTAACAGAAAAATATAACGCTTTAGTTGAAGAATCGAAGTTTGTCTTTTCAAAAATAAAAGAAGAAGTGATTGATCAAGTCACAAATCAGGCAGGCAACAATCATTCCATTATCCAATCGCTAAAAAGTAAAGAAGCTCAACTCACTGACTCCATTCAACAAACAAAAAGGGAAATGGATGCCCTTACCGTTAAAGAAGAATCGAATTTATCTATAAATGAACTACAATCTAGTCTAAATGAGGTCAATTTAGAAATTGAAAAACGGCAAAAGGATATTGAAAAAGCCACTGAAATTCAATCGAAACTAGCTGCTAAGAAGGGTGAAGAGGATCAGGTATTAGCCGAATTGACGAACGGACAAAACGTTCTTGATGGAATGATTAGTGAAATAAAACAATTAAATGCATCGGGTATTCAGCTTGAAAAGAAATACGCAGAAATTGAACAAATCACAAAGCAAAATCCTGAAGCTGAACTAGAAAAAACAGCAAAAAAAATAGAAGAATTGCAGGTTCGAATTGATCATCTGAAAAAGAAAATTGAGATGCTACCTATTACGCAATCGTTGCAAAATGAATGGAAATCACTGCTTGAACAATCATCAGAGCACGATTTAGAAGAAATTCGAAAACTTTATGTAAAACATGCCAATGTTATTGGTACGACGTGTGTTGCCTCTGCAAATAAAGAATTTATGGACAACTATCCTGTATTTGATGTTGTCATCATTGATGAAGTATCAAAGGCAACACCACCTGAGCTTTTACTACCGATGTTAAAAGGGAAAAAAATAGTTTTAGTTGGGGACCATCATCAACTGCCACCTTTAGTCGGTGACGAAACATTTGATGAAACACTAGAGGAAGTTATAAAAGATAGCAATTCCTTTGAAGAGAAGAGAGAATTGGAAAAACTTCTTGAGGAGTCGTTATTTGAACGATTGTACAAAAACATACCCCGTTCGAATAAACAAATGCTTGCCATTCAATATCGTATGCATGAAAACATTATGAGAACTATTTCACCATTCTATTTAAATGAACAAGATTCATTGAAGTGTGGTTTAGCTGACTCTGATGCAGTGAGAGATCACAAGTTAGAAAGTAAGTTGATTTCACGTAACGATCATTTATTATGGTTTGATGTGCCGAATGAGCCTACATATTTTGAGCAAAAAATGAAGGAAGGGTCGAGTTTATTCAATGAAGCTGAATTGAAAAACATTCGTAAATTACTTATTGATTTGAACGAAGCGACTGAAAAGGCAAAATCTGTTGGTACATTCGAACCCAATGCTCTTAAATCTGTTGGCGTAATCAGCTTCTATGCAGAACAAGTTAAACGGATTAATCGTTTAATTGATGAATTGAACTTAGAACATTTACACATTCGGACAGGATCTGTCGATAAGTTCCAAGGGATGGAAATGGATGTTATTTTAGTAAGTATGGTTCGTAATAATGATAATAAACATGGAGATATTGGTTTTGCTAAAGATTACAGACGATTAAATGTTGCGTTGTCTCGTGCAAGGGAACTTCTTGTATTAATAGGAAGTACTGAAATGTTTACAAAACGCCCTAAAAAGAAAGAAACACAAGAGATGTATCATAACCTATTAGAAACGGTTAAGAGTCAAAATGGGTACCGTTACTATGTTAATAATTAATTACTTTCAGGAGTTACTATGAAACTAACAACATTACTGGATAAACTCACATCACAATTACAACAAAATCAAAAAGTACTCCAGTCAAGTTTTTGGTGTCTACCTGTACATACCATTCAAGTATCATACAAGCCAGTACTGAGTAGACAAATGGACATTTTAATGAAAATGCTCTTAATTACAACTCAAAAAGCTCCTTTTTTGAATGCCAGCACTATAAGTGACGTTTTATTAGTTGAAGAGCTTTTCATTCAAGATTTGCTTACAAAGATGGAAAAAATGAATTTAATTGAACGAAATGAGCAAGGTTACCAGATAACTGAAAAAGGGAAAACACAGTTAGCGAGTGGTATTTATGAAGAAGACCAAGAAGCTACTTCTGTTGAACTTCTATATAGCCCTAATCATGAATTCTTTTTAGCAGGTGATTTGGAAGAAGTACTTGAATATGAGGATTTTCCAGAGACAATTTATCGTTACAATACTCAAGGGGAAAAGCCCACTATTTCAGAACAAGTATTACTTAAAGAAATACAAACCTTTAATATGGATGATGAAGAAAATGATCATCCAGATACTATTCATATCACATCTATTGATGAGATTGAGTTTCAACAGATTAACGATATTCCATGTATTGAAATCATTCTTTTTGATGAGAAGACAGATTCAATATCAAACCGTGTTTGGAATACACTTTTAAACAAATGGGATCACGATTTAGAGAATGAAATTACCGAAAAAGAAGGTTCTACTTGGAAAGAAAAATTATTAAATCAAAAATAAGATAGAATATTGCAAACATTTAACTTTCATGTTAATATTAGTTTAATTTCATATAATCTTATCAAGAGAAGCAGAGGGATATGGCCCTATGAAGCTTCAGCAACCTCTAACACAGTTAGAAAGGTGCTAACTCCAGCAAGACAATTGTCTTGAGAGATAAGAGAGCGCGTAAATGGTAACAAAACCTCTCATTCTCTTACTGGAATGAGAGGTTTTTTATATATTCTAACGATGAAATTTAGCATTATTTAAGAAAATGGGGGAATACAATTGCCGATTAATATTCCGAAAAATTTACCTGCTGGCGAGGTATTAAGGGCAGAGAAGATCTTCGTAATGGAAGAAGATCGAGCTAGAACACAAGAAATACGTCCTTTAAACATTTTGGTTTTCAATCTAATGCCTGAAAAAGAGAAAACAGAATTACAGTTACTACGTTTGCTAGGAAATACTCCATTACAAACTAATGTCACATTCCTAAATACTGCTACATATACATCTAAAAACGTATCAAAATCACATTTGGAATTATTCTATAAAACTTTTGATGAAATCAAAAATCGCCGTTTTGACGGAATGATCATTACTGGGGCTCCTGTTGAGCGAATGGAATTTGAAGATGTAAACTATTGGGATGAAATTACACGAGTTATGAACTGGGCAAAGGTAAATGTCACCTCATGTATGTATATTTGTTGGGGAGCTCAGGCTGCGTTATATCATCATTTTGGGATTGGGAAATTTGAATTACCTAAAAAATGTTCTGGTATTTATGGGCATGTGATCACTGATTTAACTGTCGACTTGGTGCGCGGTTTTAGTGATGAGTTTCTTGCTCCTCACTCTAGACATACCGATGTTTCACTAGAAGAGATTCGTAACCATCCTGAGTTAAGACTTCTAAGCTATTCCGAAGATGCAGGAGCATTCATCATTCAATCAAACGATACAAAGCATATTATGATTACAGGTCATTTAGAATATGATGCTACTACATTAGCAGATGAATATCATCGAGACGTTGCAAAAGGGGAGCCAATCGATATTCCAGTTAACTATTTTCCAAATAATGATCCAACAAAAGAACCGAAAAATACATGGAGAGCTCACTCTCATCTCTTATTCTATAACTGGTTAAACTACTATGTTTATCAAGAAACTCCTTACGATTGGCATTTTGTTGACGAACAAGAAAATTCAGAAGACCAAATCGAATACCATATTTAACAAAAGAGCGAATGATTCTGTCTGAAAAGAATCATTCGCTCTTTCAATTTATTTAGCACTTGCTTTACTCTCTTTATGGAATAAAATATTAAACCCTTTAATAATAAACAACATCCCGATAATATGAATCATAACATTACCTGCAGTGCCAAGTGGTTCATAATTAAATCCAAAAAAGATGATTCCTACTAATAGTGCTAAGATCCCTGTAATTCTCTTATACTTCAAAGGTTCACCATCCTACTTTTGTATATCCTATTTTATTTGTTACTAATTAGTTTAAACGATTCATTAGGAGAAGTGAATTTTAATTATTTGAAATTTTAAACTTCAATAGAAGGAACGATTTTTCATCTTACAGTTTCTAATAATTATTTTAGACTTAGACTTCATAACTAAAGTAGCCACCAGTTTTCTTTTTCTCTCCCGAATTTGTATAAAGATAATAATATTAGAAAAAATACGATAATAAGGGAGGTTATTTTTATGAATGAAGAATTAAACTACGGCAAAGATTACAAATATATTCCTGTGACATCAATTTTAAGTGGTGTTGGTGAAGTGGTGACTGATGATATTTATGCCTATACAATCCAAGTAGTCAATCTATGTTTTGTAGGTAACAAAGATGGGTGGTCACTAATTGATGCTGGTATGCCAAAATCAGCCAATAAAATTATTGAAGAAGCAGAAAATCGTTTTGGACCGAATGCAAGACCAAATGCAATTATATTAACTCATGGCCATTTTGATCATGTCGGTGCAATTATTGAATTAGTCGAACAATGGAATGTACCTGTATATGCTCATGAAACCGAAATTCCTTTTTTAACAGGGAAAATGAAATATCCAGAGGCAGACCCATCTGTAGAAGGTGGGTTAGTTGCTAGAATGTCGCCCTATTTCCCAAATGAACCAATCCAATTAGGTTCACACGTACAACCATTGCCTAGTGACCGTACAGTTCCAACTTTAAATGGATGGAAGTGGATTCATACTCCAGGGCATTCACCTGGACATGTTTCATTTTTCAGAGAAGATGACCGAGCACTTATTGCTGGTGATGCCTTTATTACAGTAAGACAAGACCAGCTATTTAAAGTACTTGTCCAAGATGCTGAGGTAACTGGACCTCCAAGATATTTTACAACAAATTGGGATCAAGCAAGGGAATCTGTAAACAAATTAGCATGTTTAAATCCAACAGTTGCTGTAACTGGCCATGGGATCCCGTTAAAAGGTGAAAAACTTAAAAAGAGTTTGGAAATACTTGCTAAAAATTTTGATCATATTGCAAGACCAAAGTACGGAAAATATTTAAATTAACCTACATAACACAGGTTTCTCAAATGTGGAACCTGTGTTTATTTTGTATTGATCGAAAGGAAAAAACAGCTATTTATAGAATAGAAATTAATAGAGATCTTATTCATGAAACATGAACAGATTGAATAATTTACATAGGGGATTTAATAAGGAGGAACGAAAATGGTTTATATTCTAGAAGGAAGCCGTACTGCTTTTGGTAGTTTCGGAGGTTCATTTCTACAAACTGAAGATGTAGATTTAGGGGTAGCAGTATCAAAAGAAGCATTAAAACGAAGTGGTATCAATGCAGAAGATATTAACGAAATCATTTTTGGTAATATCATTCACACACAAAAAAATTCTGCGTATCTAGCTCGCCATATTGGATTGAAAAGTGGATTACCAATTACTTCTGCTGCACTAACTGTGAATCGTTTATGTGGTTCTGGATTACAAGCTATTGTTAGTGGTGCACAATCTATTCTTTTAGGCGATGCCCAGTTAATCGTTGCTGGGGGCACTGAAAATATGTCACGTGCTCCACACGTTTTAAGGGGTACTCGCTTTAGCAATCCAAACAAAGCTCCTATTATTGATGATATGCTATGGGGAACGTTAACAGATGAATATATTGGTTGTGGAATGGGGATTACAGCAGAAAATCTAGCTAAAAAATATGAGATTAGTAGGGAAGAACAGGATGCATTTTCTGTTCAATCACATTTAAAGGCAACGCGTGCAATTGAAACTGGAAGGTTTGCAAAAGAAATCGTACCTGTAACAGTAAAGAATTCTAAAGGACACGAAATTACTGTAGAACAAGATGAACACGTTCGAAGCAATAGTAGTATCGAAAAAATGAGCACATTAAAGCCTGCCTTTCTTAAAGATGGTACCGTTACTGCTGGGAATGCTAGCGGTATCAATGATGGTGCTGCTGCAGTAGTGGTAGCTTCAGAACAAGTGGTTAAAGAGAAAAACTTGAAACCATTAAGTAGAATTGTCGCTTGGGCTATTGCAGGAGTAGACCCAAATATTATGGGGATTGGTCCTGTACCTGCAATTCAAAAAGTATTAAGTAAAGCGAATCTTTCAATCCAAGATATTGATTTATTTGAACTGAATGAAGCTTTTGCTGCACAAAGTCTAGCTTGTATGAAGGAACTTCATTTAGATCAAAGTAAAGTGAATGTAAACGGTGGTGCCATTGCCTTAGGACATCCAGTAGGGGCTAGTGGTGCTAGAATCACATACTCATTAGCAAAAGAATTACAATTACAAAATAAAAAATATGGTATTGCTGCACTATGCATAGGTGGTGGGCAAGGCATTGCTGTATTATTAGAAAATATAAACTAATTTATCTTAAACAAAGTGATTTTCATGATATACACAAAATGAAAAATGCATGGCGAATTATTTTCGTCATGCATTTTTTACTTTATATTAAGAACATCGCAACAATCGTTGTTACCACTAAACCGACTACTACCGGAATAAAGTTCTTCCTTGCCAATTCAAATGGACTAACATTACAAATCGCAGCTGCAGGAATTAATGCCCAAGGTACTAAAGTACCACCACCAACCCAAATAGCAGCGATTTGCCCCATTGCAGTTAATGTAGCTGTACCCGCATCGATCGCAGTTCCGAATAAATTAGCAATGGATCCCGCAAGTGTAATACCTGAGAAACCTGATCCATCAAGTCCGGTAATTGCACCAACACCTGTTAAAGTAATAGCAGCGATTTCTTTTGTTAATGGGACTACCGCAGCTAATGCCATACCAAGATCGTTTACAATACCTTGAGAGCCAATTGGTAAATCTCCAATAATCGTTAAATATCCTGAGTCGCCTAAATAGAAGAATGCAGCAATTGGTATAACTGGACCGAACACTTTAAAACCAAATTGGAAGCCTTCAATTAAATAACTTGTTGTCTTTTCCAACCCTGAATTTTTATGCGCAAACATGGAAAGTAACAGTAAGATGAAGATTGCTGTACCCCCAACAATCGCTGTCGCATCTCCACCTGATAACTTAAATATGGACATTGCGATTACATCTAAAATAAAGGCAATCGGAATGAAAATTGCAAAAAATTGCTTTTGTCCTTTGGATAGCAAACCTTCTTCAGCAGTTTCAGCTACTTTTTCACCATCGAATGTTCCGACCATTTCAAGTTTTCCTTGCTTCATATCTCGGCGCAATAAGAAAAACGCCACAATTGTTGTAACAACACCCATTGTAATTACTAAAGGGATACTTGCATTAACTACATCTGTTACAGGTATGCCTGCAGCATCAGCAGTAAGCTTTGGTGCACCTTGGATAATAAAGTCACCTGATAATGCAATACCGTGACCAAACAAGTTCATTGCCATTGCGACACCAAGTGCTGGTAATCCGGCGCGGATAGCAACTGGTAACATGACGGCACCTAGTAGTGCAACCGCAGGAGATGGCCAGAAGAACCAAGATATAAGCATCATTAAAATACCAATCGTCCAATAAGCTAATGCTGGTGTTTTAATGATTTTGGTAAATGGAGCCACCATCACTTCGTTGATCCCTGTTTTCTGTAACACTTTGCTCATCGCAACAATAATACAGATAATTAAAATTGTAGAGAGCAACTCAGTTGTGGCAAACACAAAGCTCTTAAATACACCGCTTACAGACGCAGTTAAATCACCAGTAGCAACAATTGCTATTAAAAAGATCCCAAGTATACTAATGAGCGTCGTATCACGACGTTTCACCATAAACCCAATAATTAAGACTATAAAGACGACGTATATCCAATGAAGAGCACTTAACGCAATCAACCTAATCTCCTCCTCAGTCCATTTGCATTAGAATATGAGGTAAAAGACCAATGGGTGAGAGTACATTATTTAAAGAAAGTTATTCTAACAATGTCGATGACTTAATTGATAAAAAATAATTAGTTAAAGTTCTATACCCTAATAAAGAAAAAATCAGAACCAATAATTGAATCTTAAATGTTATCATTATAAAGCATAGATTTACTATCTTTTCACAATTGAAACAAGAAATATAATATAATTTCAAAAAATAACAATATTTGTATAATTTATGTTAAATAGTGTCATAATTTGTTATTATAGGATTGTATTAACATACATAGTTTTAAAGGAGTGTATTCAAATAATCAGAAGAGCTTTAGTGGTTTTCTCCATTTTTCTATTAGCATCATGTAACACGCTAGAAAATGAGGAGCTAGACAAATCAACATCAGAAACTATCAATCAATTGAAAGAAATAAAGTCAGGTAAAGAAACTGAAATTATCATACCAAGAGAACCTGAAATTTATACAGCATCTGTTTCGGCTATTGGGGATATATTAATTCACAATGCTGTTTATGAAGATGCAAACATAGCCCCTAATGAATATGACTTCTCTAAAATGTTTGAGTTAGTTAAACCTCTTTTAGAGAGTACCGATCTAACTATTGCAAATTCGGAAAGCATTATTGGTGGTCAAGAAATCGGCTTATCTAGCTATCCACAATTTAATAGTCCTTATGAGGTTGGCGATGTTCTAAAAGATGTTGGTGTTGATGTCGTTACGATGGCAAACAACCATACTCTTGATAGAGGAGAACAAGCAATTATTAATGCCACAAATTATTGGGATAAATTAGGGATAACTTATGTCGGTGCAGCAACGAGTCAAAAAGAGGCAGATATAATCAAAACCATGACAATTAATAATATAGTTTTTTCATTTTTATCCTATACCTATGGAACAAATGGTCTGAAAACACCAGAAGGAAAAGAATATTTGGTGAACTATATCGATGAGGAAAAAATGATAGAAGACATAAGCGAAGCAAGAAAGATGTCAGATGTTGTCATAGTAAATCTTCATAATGGTAATGAATATGCACGTATGTTTAACGAAGAACAAGAACGTATTGTCCAACTTGCTTCAGATTACGGTGCAGATATCGTATTTGGACATCATCCGCATGTATTACAACCTGCTAAATGGTACACAGGAGTGAATGGAAATAAAACATTTGTCATTCACTCATTAGGAAACTTTATTTCCGCGCAAGATAAATTATATCGTCAAATTGGTGCAATCATACAACTCGATATTACCAAAACAATTTCGTACGATAAAAAAAATAACGAAATTATTAGTATTGATATTACAAATCCTGCATTAATTCCTACTTATGTCAGGTTTTCCAATTGGAAAAACTTTAAAATTATTCCTATGTATCAATTAAATAAAGATGATTTAAACGATCACCAGGAGCTTTATGAAGAAATCAAGAGTCATATGTCTCAGTTTGTCCCAGAAATACAATATCTTGAACCTGTTAATTCAAAATAGTACATTCATTTAACACCAAGCATTTTGTTGCTTGGTGTTTCTTTTTAATTTTTACACTAAATATTAATTGGCAAAAACTGCGAATCGTAAAGACAAGTACCATTAATAAATCGATTGGATTGTGACAAAATAATATCAAATTCAATTGGAGGCGCATCAGGTGAACCATCAAGAAAAAAAGTATACAGTAGCTGGAACGAATATTGATGAGGTGAAACAACAAAACGCAGAATCAGGTCTATCTTATAATGAGGTTTATGCATTACTTGCAAAAACAGGCAGAAAAGGAACGTCAATCTATAGTGATACCAATGTTGATGAAGTTAAAAACAAATTGAATCACAATTAAACGTTTCATATGACTTGGACTGTATCTCACAATATTTTTGAGGTGCAGTTTTTTATTTTTTATTATTAATCAGAAAGGGGAATTATATGCCGATTCATTCTTACATTTTAAAGTATTTCGATGAACACCCAGAAGAAAGAACGATAGGAATACATCAAGAAAATCCTCCAAATGAAAGAAGACCATCCATTCACCAAATAGAAGATCAATTGTTAAAATTTAGTGGGCATCAATTACCAATCCGTATTTATACACCCCTTCAACAGGAACAGTATCCATTATTAGTATTTTTCCATGAAGGAAGATTTATGAATGGAAATTTAGATGCATTAGATGTGGCTTGTAGAATGATTGCATCATTTTCAGGTTATAGGCTTATTGCAATTGATTATCCATCAGAATTAGCAAATTTCTCCGATACATTAAAGAAATGTTATGAGGCCACTAAGTGGATCGTGCAACATGCAAAACAATTTAGTGGTAGTAATACTGACATCTCAATAGGTGGTGGAAGTGTTGGTGGTACATTAGCGACTTCCATAACTATAGAAGCCATCAAAAGAAATGACTTCTCATTGAAAAACCAATTATTATTTTACCCAATAACCGATTTTAATGACAAAATTGAAGATAGTGATTTCCTCTCAAGAAAAATGTATAACGGAAAATATGGAATTGATTTGACGAACCTCAATGGTATTTTACAATCGAATCTTCATTCACCATTGTCTATAGAAAAATCGATATTAGCAAAAATGCCACCTTCACTTATTTATACCGCAGAATACGATCCGTTTAGCGACGAAGGAGAAGCTTACGCCGAAAAGATTCAATCTGCAGGTGGCAAAATAAAACTTGTTCGTTTTGATGGCAACATCCACGGATTTATGCAAAGTTTTCCTGGTTCTCCAGATTATATGAGAGGTTTTGAATTAACAACAGAATTTTTAGTCACTGAAGAAGAAGTGCTTACCTAATAGGTACACTTCTTCTTTTTTGTAAAGGTGCAATAAGTCCTAATAAAAAAATATAAATTCAAAATATAAAGGAAAAACTCATTTTTGTTATGGAAAATACGATAAAAAACTATTAAAATAATAATTTAAAGTGATATTTAAAAAGTTTATTTCATGAAATGATTACCATTTTTTATAGAGTGGAGTTGTATATAATGAACCAGGATATACAAACCTTTGAAGATATGTCGCATATTTTACAGAGTGCATTTAATACTGTTCAAGATATATTTTATATTATGGAAGTTCGGAACGATGAGTTTTACTATTATTTTGCTAATCAAGTTGGAAGAGGCCATTTAGATTACGAAAGAGATATGGTAGGAAAAACATTTCATGAAGTACTTCCCAAGGAAAAAGCAGATTTTTTAACCAGACAATATGTAAAATGTGTTAGACAAAAGAAAGTCGTTGTTTTTAGTGACGAAGTAATCGTTGATAAGCAAATATATATTAAAGAGTCCGTTTTAACACCATTTACATTTAAGGACAAGATGTTTATCGTATCTGTTGTTCGTGATGTTACGGATTATAATCGTAAAATAGTTGAGTTAAATCACATTAAAGAAACCATTGAAATTAATCAAGAACGTTTAGCCTCACTTATCCATAATGATAAAGATGCCATTTTAACTTTAGATTTAGATGGATATATTTTAGAGACAAATAATGCTATAAAAAATATCTTAGGTTACTCTCAGCTAGAATTAGTTGGACTAAACATCTTAAAATTTATTAACAACGAACAACTAGAACAGCTGAGTGAACATTTCCAATTTGCATTGGACAATAAATCAAACCAATTTGAAACCTATGCTTATCATAAAAATGGATTCAAAGTGGATATTCAGGTAAAGTTAATACCTCTTACGATTCACGGAAAAGTTAGTGGTTTGTATTGCATTGCAAAAGATATTTCCAAAGATAAAAAAGAATTTGATCAACTTAAACGTGCAAATAACCAGCTTAATTCTTTCCTTAATAATAATGTAGATCCAATTTATATTACAAATCTTGAAGGGAATATCGAATTTGTAAATGATGCTTTTGTAAAAACATTTGGTTATACAAAGGAACAATTAATCCACAAATTCAATCCAACTATTCCTGATTGGCTTGTTGATGAAACGAAAAAATTGTATCGGGAAACATTAATTGGTAATAGCAACAGGGATATTCACCTCATTAGACAAAGAGCGGATGGAGAACTGTTAGATTTAAGTATAACGTTTTCGCCAATTTATGATGATTCTACAGGGGAAATAACGGGAATAGCTAGTATTGCGAGAGATATTACGAACAATAAAAAAAGAGAAGTAGCTATTCAGCTAGAAAATCAAGAGTTAAAACATATTTGGACGTATTCAACAGATGCAATTGTGTTATTTGATCAAAAAGGGAAAGTCTTAAAAGTAAACCCAACGTTTACGAACATGTTCTTATATGAAAATCATGAAGTCCAATTACTTTCAGAAGTGTATTTAGAACAATACAAAAACCATTTTCAAGAATTGGTCCGTATTTTGCACGAAGAGAACCCTTGTCTCCAATTTGAGACGAAACGCGTGAGAAAAGATGGCGAAATAATCGATGTATTAGCAACCTATAGAAAAGTTGAAAACGGGAAAACCTTTGCAATTGCTACCTATAAGGACATCACGAAGGAAAAACAGATACTTCAAGATTTAGCAGCAAGTGAAGAAAAATATAGAAAAGTGCTTGATTCATCTCCAGAACCACTAATCATTCATGATGGAGAAATCATTACTTATTTAAATAAAGCTGCTCTTAAATTAGCTAAAGCAAAAAATGTATGTTTTATAAAAGGTAAATCAATATTTAATTTTGTTCATCCAAGTAATAAGGAAAACGTTTTTAATAGAATACAAAATTCTAGTGAAAGTGAATTTGTTACAGTACCAACGATTGAAAAATTTTTAACCCTTGAAGGTGAAACGGTTCATGCTGAAATATCAACAGCAACCTTCCAGGAACATGGGGAAAATTTTAGAATTGTTATGTTAAGAGATGTCACTCAAAAATTGAGAGCTGATAGTTCGTTAAGAGAAAGTGAAGAACGTTTCCGCATCATTGCAGAGAATACAAAAAGTATCATCAAAATATTAACACCTACTGGTAAAATTACTTACTGTTCCCCTTCAATAGAAGAGATTTTAGGAATACCAGTTTGGAATGAAATCGGTAAGTCAATATCAAGTAACTTGCATTACGAAGATTTGTCGCTATTTGAAACTACCATGGAAGAATGCATGGATACGAAGCAATCCCTTACTTTAGAATTACGCTATATCCATCGTGATGGCTATGCCATTTGGTTAAAAACAACGATCACACCAATTCTTAATGAAAATAATGAAGTTGAGAAAGTGATGCTTATTTCAAATGATATTACGGAATTAAAGCAAAAAGAAACAACGCTTACACAAATGGCGTTTTATGATTATTTAACAAATTTACCAAACCGTCGACTTTTCTATAAACAGTTGGAACAAGCTATGTTAACGACCGATAAAACAGGAAAAGTATCCGCGTTAATGATTGTGGACTGCGACAAATTCAAAAGTATTAACGATACTTTAGGTCATGATATAGGAGACGAGGTAATTAAAGAATTTGCCAATCGTTTAAATGTATCTCTAAGAAATAAGGATACCATCTCGAGAATAGGTGGAGACGAATTTACTGTCGTAACTCCTGAAATGAATAGTATAGAGGAAGTTAGGTATGTTGCAGAAAGATTGCTGAAAAAAATGAGTGAGTCTATTTATATTCAAGGGCACGAAATTCAGTTAACAGCAAGTATTGGGATAGCAATTTACACTGCAAATTCTTATAGTATGGACGAATTATTTAGAATTGCCGACCAATGTTTATATCGCTCAAAAGAACTAGGTGGCAATATCTATACATTAGATTAATAAAGTTAAAAAAGACTAGTAGGGATAATCATTCCTACTAGTCTTTTTGTTTTCAATAGGAGTGCTATTGATCCTGCATTAAAATATGCGCCACATAATTAGGAAGTGATTCCTATCTAAAATAAGAAGTACTGGTGATTTAATTATGTAAAGAATAAAGTAAACTTAGATTACATTAACAAAATGGCATTTTCGAAATTTTATTGCATCATATTAGTTTTAGGTTTGGAAGATATGAGTGGTTTTGACCTACTTGATAAACTTATTGAAATCGATAAAGACAATTCAATAAAAGTGAGCGTATACACAGGGCGAGAGTTAACAAGTAAAGAAGAGCTGTATTTATATAAGTATGCATATTCAATCATCATTAAAAATGACTATTCACCTGATTGATTACAAAGTGAGCTTGAATTATTTTTAAATGAAAATAACGGAGACACTCTATCAGAGTCACTAGCAGACATTTCACCTGAATATAATTGTGATCTTTCAGGGAAAAAAATATTACTTGTGGAGAGTGTTATAAGCCAAAAAGCGTAAAAGAAAAGATTTATCAGAAGGTGAAATAAAAAATTAGCAAGCTTAAATGTAATATGGCAGTGAAAAAACAACACGTTTTTTCACTGCCATTTTTTTGTGTCCTCACATTGTTAGATCTTCAATCACTCTAATTTTGTATAGTTGCCATTTCAAATGTCAATTATATAGTTATCAGTTAGAAAGTAGGAGAAAGTATGTTTAATTTCGGTAAGAAAGATAAATCCGATAAATCCGATAATACAAAAAAGGCAATACAAAATAAGAAAGCTCATTATACTGGTCAAGAGTTAAGACAAAAAATAACTCCATTACCTAGGGAAGAGTTTGTAGAATTAATCAAGGAGAAAATTAATACACCGGCAGATTTAATCACTAAAAATATATCAGAATCCATTACCATTATTTTTATAGACTTTTTAATAGATGGAAATACACTTCAGCAACAAATGATACCAGAACTTCTTAAAATGTCAGATGTAACGCCACAGGCAATTAAAGAAAAACTACCTCTATCTCAAATTGATATATCCAACGAGTTAGAAATTGTAATCTATGAAATGCTTACTGGTTCTGTGCTTATTCATGTAGAAAACAAATCTGAAATAGTCATAGCAAATATTTCGTCAACTCAATCAAGAGGATTAACTGCTCCAGAAAATGAATCACAAGTTATTGGATCTCAAGTAGGATTTAATGAAAGTATAGCAACGAGTATTTCACTCATTAGAAGATTTATTACAAGTCCAAATTTATGTAATGAACGATTTATTCTTGGAAAAGAATCGCATACTTCAGTATCTCTTCTGTATATTAAAGGTGTAGCTTCAGAGGAACAGGTAAATACAATGCGACAAAGAATTGAAGATTTAGATGTTGCGGATTTAGTAGACAGTGCTGTTTTAGCTGGATTAATCGACGATAGTACAATGTCAGTTTTTCCACAGATGCTATTAACTGAAAGACCTGATCGCTTTTGTAATGCGTTATTGTCTGGAAAAGTAGGCATTATGATGAATGGTAGCTCAATGGGGATTATCGCACCTATGTCATTCGTTGAGTTTTTTCATAGTAGGGAAGATCAAAACTTACGATGGCAAATTGGATCCTTGATTCGGTTGTTACGATTCTCAGCTATGATTGTATCAATATTCTTAACACCTATTTATGTAGCTACATTAACTTATCATTATGAGGTCATCTCCCAAACTTTACTTGTTCCTTTAAGTGAAAGTAGAGCAATTGTTCCTTTCCCACCTATAATGGAAGCTTTAATTTTAGAAATAATTATTGAATTACTGAGGGAAGCAGGTTCTCGATTACCTACAAAGGTTGGTCAAACCATTGGTATCGTAGGTGGTATTGTAATTGGAACAGCAGCTGTTGATGCAGGTATTACAAGTAATGTCCTAATTATTATCATAGCATTGAGTGCACTTGCTTCATTTACCACTCCAAACTATATAATGGGCAATGTTATTCGTTTCTTAAGATTTCCAATAATTATTTTAGCAGGAATATGGGGCTATTATGGAATAGTTTTAGCGTTATGTTTCTTATTATTGCATTTGTTAAGGCTATCCAGTCTTGGTGCTCCATATCTGGCACCATTGTATCCACTACGGTTTAAGGATTTATCTGATAGCATAATAAGACTTCCATCCCGTTTTATTAAAAGACAAGCTGTGAATATCAATAAAGGTGATGACGAGGAGTCACATCAACAGAAAATAGAGAAGGTGAGCGAGAATGAATAAAGAGCTTCAAGTAAAGCCCTACGAAATGATTAACGCATTTCTTCTCTTTTTTGTAGTTGTTGGCTCTCAAATTGGTGTGGGGATTCATGGCTTTCAACGTATCATCTATAGCGAAGCAAAACAGGATGCATGGATATCTGTCATTTTAAGTTTACTTTTATGTCAATTAGTTGTGTTCATCATGGTTCGAACTTTAAAAAAGTTCGGCAATCTTGATATTTACGGAATTCATAAAGAAATATTTGGAAAGTTCATTGGTAACTTTTTAAATTTAATCTATGTTTCCTATTGCTCATTCGGCTTTTTCGTCATAATAAAAAATTATATAGAAGTCGTTAATACTTGGGTATTCTCTTATGTTTCTGCCAACATATTAATAGCTTCTTTATTACTCATTGTTATTTATGCCTTCAGTGGTGGTTTTAGAGTGATGATTGGTATTTGTTTTATTGGATTTTTTTTTCTATTGTGGATACCACCAATGTTAATTTATCCAATGTATTATTCTGAAGTGAGACATCTTCTTCCTGTGATGGAAGATTTGAAAGGTATTCTCAAAGGTGCTTATTCAATGAGTTTTACTGTAGTAGGATTTGAAATTTTAAATGTGCTATATCCTTATATTAAAGAAGAGGATAGAAAAAGTGTAAATAAGTATGCACAATTAGGGTTACTTTTCACTTTTTTCATGTATCTGTTTATTATGTTAGTCACTTTAACTTTTTTCAGTGGACAACAATTAGAAAAAACGATTTGGGCAACGCTAACATTATTCGGTATCATTCGACTTCCGTTTGTGGAGCGAGTCGAAATTATCACGATTTGTCTATGGATGGTAATCATCCTACCAAATTTATGTTTATTTTCATGGTCTGCTTTTCGAGGAACTCAACATTTAATTAAAATTAAACCTAAAACATTTGTATGGATTTTCTCACTTCTCATTTTTATTCTTAATTTTTTTGTAAAAACTAGGACTGAAATTAATTCCATGAACAATATCTTTGGGCATATTGCTTTTGTGGTTGTATTTATCTACCCATTTTTATTATTTTTATTTGGATCGATAAAAAAGAAAATGAAACGTAAAAAAGTGACAGGTGACACATCTTGAAAAAAATAAAATTGAGTTTATCAATGTTTTTATGTGTTCTATTACTCATAGGCTGTGCAGATCCAAAAATTCTTGAACGAGTTAGTCTAGCTGTTCTAATTGGTTATGATGTAAAGGATGGTAAAATAACTACTAACGTGGCACTTAGAACGGTTAATCAAGAACTACAAAGTGTTGTGAGTATTGCTTCGGAAACAGAAGAAACAAGTAAGGGAACAAGAATAAAAGCAAGCCTTGATAGTAGTAAGAAAATAGTTGCTGGACAACTACGTGTTGTTTTACTTGGAGATAAACTAGCTGAAAATGGTGTGAATCAAGCTCTTCATACCTTAATGATGAACTCAGAAATAAGTAGTAGTGTCTATGTTGCGATAACTGAAGGATCAACAAAAGGTATAGTAGATGCAGACTATGAACAAATCACAGATATTGGTCAACATATTTATTATCTTTTAGACCATAACGTTCAAGAACAATACACCATTTCCTCCACATTACATGAAACGATACGAGATAATTATTCATCGTTTAGTGACATGAGTCTTCCAATGCTAGTGAAAGATGAGGATGATGTTCATATCAGTGGAGTAGCACTATTTAACGATGATAAGATGGTCGGGAAAATAGCAGATAAAGATGTGTTTTATGTTGTATTAATTCGTGACAAATATAAAGCAGGAGCAACGCAAATAACTTTATCTAGCGAGCCGTTCAAAACGTCTAAGACAAAACTACCTGATGAACCTCCAATGGCTATTGATAGTATTCGTTCATTAAGTAAAATTAGGTTGGTTGATGAGAAAACTCCTGAATTCGACTTAAACATTAAATTTGAGGCACGTTTATTAGAAATTCACTCTGACATTGATACGGAAGATGATTCCGTCATGACAAAGTTAGAACAAGAAATGACAAAGGTATTTAAAAAGGATATAGAAAGAATAATAAAACAAACACAGGAAGTAAATTCTGATATTTTTGGATTTGGTGAAACATATAGAGCAACTTTAGGTACAACTAAAGTAAATGAAAAAGTGTGGAAAGAACTTTATCCTAAAATGAAAGTAAATATTAATATTGAATTTGAATTACTGAGAAACGGAGTATTTGAATAAAATCGTAATTGCAAAAAGAATGATTCATCGAATGTGAATTATTCTTTTTTTGTTTTATCACACAATTAAATCCATTCATAATTCAGTTAAAGTTAGGAAAATTAATAGTAAGGAAAAGTGAGGTATTATGAATGGTTAAAAATATTTTTCGTTTCGTACTCAGTATTTTATTTGTTTTACTATTAATGTTATTTGTAATGTTTGATCAATTTGTATTGGCCAATGATTTATTGCCTTCTAATTCTGTTAATGCTACACATATAATTGATCCAAACAATCATGAAGTAATAACGACTATTATTCCACAGCTATATCACATAGAGATGGATATTATGGACTTCAGAGAACAAATTCAACTGATTGTAAACAGAATAGCAAGAAAAAGCAGATACAATCGCCCAATAGTGTTAGATCGCATTGATCCTTCTACAGGTGACATTATTAAAGGAAGGCCTAAAGTTTCGTTAGATGAGGAAAAATTAGTGGAGCAGGTTCTAGAGCATTCCTTAATAGGTGGGAAGGTATACGTACCTCTGAAGGTTACAGAGAGCGGTTATGACAAAGAAGATGTGCCTAAATTACATGAAGTCGTATTAGCAACTTATTCAACGAATTTTAACCCGACACGTTTAGGGAGGAGTAAGAATATTGAACTATCCGCTGCATCCATTAATAATGTCATTGTAGGAAGTGGAGATATTTTTTCATTTAATGATACTGTTGGACCAAGAGATGTTGCTGCTGGTTATCAAGAAGCTCCAGAATTCATTAATGGTAAAGTTGTAATTGGCATTGGGGGAGGTATTTGTCAGACATCCTCAACACTTTTTAATGCTATCGATAAACTAGGAATGAAAATAATAGAGAGACATCGTCATACAAGAGATATTGGATACGTTCCGAAGGGTAGAGATGCAACGGTATCTTTTGGAGGATTAGATTTTGTTTTTCAAAACACACTCGGTATTCCTGTTCTGATCAAAGCCTATTATGGGAATGGATATATAACAGTTCAAATTAAAACATCAAAAGAACATGAATTTATGTTGAAAAATCTAGAAAATTAAAGGATTACCGCAATTAATTTTCGCGGGTAATCCTTTTTTGTTGTTTATATAAAATGTAAAATGCTCATTACCAACCAAAATACCAAGAATAACGTATAAAGAAGTCCCATTGAAAATCTTGTATAATTTAACAAATGATTCTTTGCTGATTTTTTCTTAATTTTTTGTTTTAACCCAAGAATAAATTCTAATTGATCAAGCGATGATTCTAGAATTTTATAGTACAAATTAATTCGATTTTCAATCGTCAAAAATACAAATGATATGATAGTTCCGCATATTGGTATGATATAACCAGGTATTGCTAGCTCAGATTCACTTGAAGTTGATAAATAAAATTGGAGAATTCCATATTGAACGGTTAAATATACTGGAAAAAGAGCAAATCGTAAATTACTATAATGTCTACGTGAAGCAGAGTGTTCTTTATATTGTTCAATGATAACAACTGTTTCAGTATCTATATCAATTTCATGTTTTTCTATCATCAATTCTGCCCCTTCTATATGTAGCTTTCTATATTAATATTATACGTATAAAATACATGATGCAAAAAGATTATTTTTTCGAATTAGACGGTAAAATAAGGTTAATAGATTAAAAGAAATCTTGCAGTTAATTAATAATGAATTATAGTCAGCAATCGAAAAGGATTGCTGTTTTTTTATTTTTCTAAAAATAGTTTTATAGTACATATATTAACAAAAAATAGTGTGTTATAATATTTTTCATATTTATCCTACATTTAGTAGATTCTAATCTAATCTTTAAAGGAGGAAGTAAGTTTGAGTAAAAACTCAAAAGAATCCAAACGTAAACATAGTATTCGTACAAGGTTTATGGCTTGGTTTCTAATTATTTCAATTATACCACTATTAGCTGTCTCATTTGTTATTCAAAAGATTAATAGTGATATTATTATTGAAAAAGAAAAACAATCTATGCAAAGTTTAGTTGAGACTAAATCCGAATCAGTGAATCAATGGTTTAATGCCCAACTATCTGAAATGGAAATTGCATCTAAAAGCGATATTATGAAATCAATGGACATTGATCGAATTATTCCTTATTTACAAATGCTAGAAGAACGTTCAGATGTTTTTGAGACAATGTTTGCAATCGACACAAAAGGAACAGTTGTAGCTCATTCAAAACCAGAGAGTATTGGTGCTGATTATAGTGATAGAAGTTATGTTCCAATTGCCTTAGACGGTCAGTCAAACTATTCAGATGTATTAATTTCGAAGGCTACGGGTAATCGTATTGTAGTAGCTGCAACTCCTATAGAAGACAAGAATGGAAAAGTGATAGGTGTTCTTGCAGGTTCCGCCAATTTCGAAATTTTAGTTGATTCACTTTTAAAAGATGAAGATCTAACATCACAACTAACATTAATTGATGGACAAGGAGTTATTCAAGTTTCATCGAACGAAGAGCAAATTGGGGTAAACGTAAACGAAGCACAATTAGATGAACAATTTACATCTATCTTAAATAAAAGTATGGAACAAAGTGGACTTTACAACATAAAGTCCGGCAACGAAAAGTTATTAGTAGCATCCGCCCCTATTTCAACAGTAGGCTTTGGATTAAGTGTACAAGTACCAGAAAGTGTGATTCTCTCAGAATCGAATTCTATACAATTTACTACATATATCATTATTGCAATCACTGCGATACTTATTGTTTTCTTAACAATTATTATTGTTCGTAGTATTACTCGACCAATTCTTTCTGTTACATATCGTATGAATATGGTTGCGAGTGGAGATTTATCTATTAAACCAATTGCCGTGAAAACTAAGGATGAACTCGGTGAATTGGCTACCAACTTTAATGTGATGGTTGAAAACATTAAAAATCTTGTGACAGAAATAAAAACCGCTTCTGAACAAGTAGCAAGCTCATCTGAAGAGTTAACAGCAAGTTCTGAAGAAACAGCCAACTCAACAGAACAGATCACTGCTTCGATACAAACAATTGCTGCAAGTTCTGAAACACAAGCAACAATTACAGAAGATACGAAACAAGTAGTGACGAATATTTCAGAAGGAATCTCTAGAATTTCTACGAATATTGAAGAAACTAATAGCATTACTGAAAAAGCCGTATCAGCTGCCAATGCAGGGGCTAAAGTAATCGATAACTCTATTAATCAAATGAAGATAGTAGACGAAAAGACAACTATTGCATCTCATACGATTAATGCGCTTGGGAAAAAATCAAACGAAATTGGCGATATCATTTCTGTTATTACAAGTATTGCAGATCAAACAAACCTTCTTGCGTTAAATGCTGCAATTGAAGCCGCAAGAGCTGGGGAATACGGTAAGGGATTCGCGGTTGTTGCAGATGAAGTGAGAAAACTTGCAGAACAATCAAGTCAAGCTTCTGGTCAAATTAGCGAACTTATTAAACAAATTCAAATAGAAATTAACTCCTCCATCAAAGCTATTAACGAAGGAAGTTTTGCTGTGAATGATGGAAAAGCACTAGTGGAACAAGCTGGTATAGAGTTTGATAAAATTGCGAAAACGATTAGTAATGTATCCGTTCAAATGCAAAATATTCTAGAAGAAAGTTCAAAAATTGATGACCATTCTAATAAAATGGTAGAGGATATCGTGCATTTAACTGCAATTACGAATGAAGCAAAACGAAATACCCAAGAAATTGCCTATGCATCTGCTGAGCAAAATGGAACAATGGAAGAAATTGCTGCTTCAGCAAACACTCTTGCTTTAATGGCAGATGAATTAAAACAAGCCGCGCAAGCATTTAAACTTTAATCTATTAATACAAGAACATTCTAGAAAAAGCTTCTAGAATGTTCTTTTCGTTATAAAAGCCAATAGATATTTCGAAATATTCGTTAAATACTTAATAGTTAATTATGTTTTCCTTTATAATAGTTTCTAGTAAAAGATAAAGGGGATACAGTTATGAGAGAGCTTTGGTATGGTGGAACAATCTATACAATGGAAAAAGAAAATGAAACGGTAGAGTCTGTCTTAGTGCAAGAGGGGAAAATCATCGCAGTTGGTTCACTGAATGAACTAAGAAATCAAGCAGACCAAATTATAAATTTAAATGGCAATATTATGTATCCTGGCTTTGTAGATAGCCATTTACATGTCATCTACCATGGTGAAAAACTTCTAAGACTAGATTTATCAAAAGCAACATCTTGTGAAGAAATGCTTTCCATTATAGAAGAAGCATCAAAACAATTGCCACCAGAGCAATGGCTTTTTGGTGAAGGTTGGAACGAGAATAACTTTTCTGATCAAAGAATTCCTACAATTTCTGAGCTAGATGCCATCCGTAAAGAGCCGATCGTGTTAACAAGAGTATGTCATCATCAAATGTTAGTTAATACAAAAGCACTAGTAGCTGCGGGAATTAGTGAAAACACAGGAAATCCATTTGGCGGAGAAATCGGTAGAGACATCAACGGAAAACTAAATGGTAGGTTGTTTGAAAAAGCAACAGACCTTTTAAGTGCTGCAATCCCAAAAGAGGGAGATGCATATATTGATTACTTAGAAAATGCACTAGAAATTGCAATTCAAGATATGCACTCTAAAGGGTTAACAGGTGGCCATACAGACGATATGAATTACTTCGGTCATTATACCAATCCATTAACTGCATTTAAACGAGTAATTGGAAAAAAACATCACTTTAGGGTAAATCTATTACGCCATAACATGGTATTTGAAGAAATGATGAATGACAAAGTGACCTATGACGAACCTTTTATCGAACCTGGTGCAATGAAAATGTTTGTTGATGGAGCACTTGGCGGATCAACTGCAGCATTATCAAAGCCATACTCAGATAACAAAAATAACAATGGAATGTTTACTCTAACAGATGAAGAACTTGAAGGGTATGTAAAACAAGCGCGGAAGTACAATTGTGGTGTTGCAATTCATGCAATTGGTGACGCAGGGGCAGAACAAGTAATCCAAGCAATCGAAAAGTACCCAGCACCAGAAGGACAAAGAGATCGATTGATTCATGCTTGTGTATTAAGAGAAGACTTAGTTGAGCGATTAAAAGCACTTCCAATTGTATTAGATATTCAACCAGCTTTTGTACCTTCTGACTTTCCTTGGGTAGTTGACCGATTAGGTGAAGAACGATTGGAATGGGCATATGCATGGCGTAAATTAATTAACCAAGGTTTAATGTGCGCAAATGGGACAGATACACCCGTAGAGGATGTTGATCCTTTAAAAACCATCTACGCTGCAGTTGAGCGTAAAAGCCCGGGTGAGGCACATAATGGCTATTTACCAGAGGAAAAAATTACACGCTTTGAAGCTGTCCAACTATATACACTTGGAAGTGCCAAAGCAATTTGTAAAGAAAACGAACGAGGGTTAATTAAACCTGGCTATCTGGCTGATTTTACAATATTTGATCGAGATTTATTTAATGGCACTTCAGAAGAAATGTTAAATGCAAAAGTAGTCAAAACAGTAGTCGCAGGTAACTGTGTATATAGTATTGATTAATAATAAAATTACCCCAGAAGATAAGGTATCAATCTTCCGGGGTATTCCTATTTGAAGTAAAGTTTTTACTAACTACTAACTCTTTTTAAAATCTATACGTAATTCCGCATAATTTTTCGGATAATTGCCATAAGTTATGAGCAACATTTTCATCGTATAGTTGATCTAATGTTTTCAAATCGATAGGTGAATTATTTTTGTTTTTTGGAAGGCCAATATATTCGCCACCTGTTAATGAATGCTCTGTTGCAGCAAATAATATTGGTGATATACCCTCATTTTTATTTTCTTCGTTTTTCTTTCCCACAATTTTAACGAAGCTTCTTCTTTTTTTCGAATCATCCATTGAGCTAACTGTTAATGGTTGGCAACAAATACTTACTGTGTGTAGATGATGTTTTTTGAACTTTTCATCTAAATGCTTTGCAAATAACATCATTGCAAGTTTACTCTGATTATAAAACGCTTCTCCTTTAACATCTTTCGAACCTTTAAAATAGCCAAACGAAAGTTTAGTTTTGTTTGAAATCTTATTTCCAATCGTTATGACTCTTGAATTTGGTGTCTTTTTAAGTAAATCCAATAATAAACCTGTTAAGGCAAACTGACCCAAATAATTCATACCAAAGTGAGCTTCAAAACCTTCCTTCGTTGTTTGTAACTTTGAGGTACGAATACTTTCTTGTAAGATTAATATAGAAAGCGTATGATATTTGCTTTTATACTCCTTTACAAAATCCTGAATGGTAGATAGATCATGAAAATCTAAATACATAACATCCACTTTTGCATTTGGAACAAGTGAAATAATCTTCTCTCGAACAGCTTTCCCTTTATTTAAATCAGGAACTGCTAGAATAACGATTGCTCCTTTTTCAGCCAAAGCTAATGACGTTTCAAATCCAATATCATTATTTGTTCCTGTAATAATGATATTTTTCCCAGATTGTTGATGCATATCTTCTTTAGTCCAAGTCAAATACTGCACTCCTTTTCATAGTTGAATAAGTCATAGTGATAAGAACAACTATATGACCAATAAAGTAAGACTTATGGAATAGTATATGTATCCCTCTATAAACAGGTTATAAAATGGGGGAAAGGCCTCTATTTATGTATTCACGTGCATTTCGTGATAAAATAAAAAGCGAATATACTTCTGAAATTTGAACGAGAGGGTGTTTTACATTGTCGAATGCAGATAGCTTTATTGAAATGTTAGTGAAGCAGGCACGTACGATATTAAATACAATGAAGGATTTAAAATGGCTTGCTGGTAAGAAAGGGAAAGACCGCGGCGCCTTAATTGAACGTTTCACAGCAAATTCTCATTCCTTTAATGTGTATACATATGCTAATGAACAAGTGAAACAAAGTTCTGAAATACAAGGTTTTAAAGATAAAATCCATTCATTTTCTAAAGAGTTCGATGTAGCACGATTTGACTTTGAAGGGGAAGTAAACGAGGATCGTGTACAAGCTTTATATGAAGAGATACTTACGGCTTACAATGAAATGGTAATCTCTTTAGGTTTTGAAAAAGAAATAGTCAACGTGAATCGCTTCTAAATCTATATAAAAAAGACCATTTGCAAAAGAATGGTCTTTTTTTATTATTAGGATATTTTATATTCATATGAAAGTTCATCAAGTTTGTCGTTTACAATTACATGAAGGTCATGTTTATTAAAAAACCATTCATCATCTTTTTCTATATAGAAATGGACTCCATTAACGATCGTTTCGACTCCGATGTCATGGGGTGTTTCTCGATTCATTCCTAGGGAAAAGGCCTCATGGAATGGAGAGGAGCCACCGTATCTCGCATAGAAACGGATATAATCACCTGGTTTAATATCCATTTCTTTCTTAAACCAACTGATAGCTTCGTCAGTTACTATTATTTTCATACTACCATTCCTTTCGAAAAGGAAACTAAATCCATTTAACTTTTGGTTCAGTACCTTCTCTTATACGTTTAATGTTTGCACGGTGACGATAGAAAATGAATGATGCTAAAATAACTACTACAATAAACAATGCATAATCCTTTGTAACAATCCAGTAAACAATACTATAAATTAACCCAATTACAGCTGCAGCCATAGATGAGAAGCTAACCATTTTTGTAATTTTTAATGCGATTAAGAACCCAAGGATTAAAACGATAAAGAATGGCCAAGTATAACCTAATAGCACTCCACCAGAAGTTGCAACTGCTTTACCACCTCGGAACCCCGCGAAAATCGGGAACATATGACCGAATACAGCTATTCCACCAAGTATAAGGGGATGTATTGTTGAATCTGAAAAGTACGGTATAAGTGGTAATAATACAGCAGCTGTTCCTTTTAAGATATCAATTGTTGTAACGATAATACCTGCTTTTTTTCCTAAAACTCGAAATGAATTTGTACCACCTAAGTTTCCACTACCATGTTCTCTTATATCAGTTTTATAAAAGATCTTTCCAATCCATAAACCAGATGGAATCGACCCAAGTAAATAAGCACAAATTAGTATAATTGCAATAACCATAGTTTGTTCCTTTCATGATTTTTTATTAGTTGGTACTAGTATGTAGCAATAACCATTTTACACCTTTTTGCCTAGGTAAGGAAGTGTATTTTCAATAGATTTAAAAACCAATTACATTTATCATATCGTTTTTATTCGTAAAAACCATGTTTTTCAAAAATAATAATGAATTTAGAGGAAAAGTGAAAATTATCGTGAATATATCAATAATTAGATGTAAAATTACTTGTTTAAATACGACTTGATTCGTACATACATTATGAAAAGATAATTCGTATATTTACTATTACGTAATATTCGGTACAATAATAGCTTAGATAAAGTTCTGTTTGTGCAATTCAATTTATGTTTGATACAATTAGAATTACTTTGACGTGCTAATTATTGACAGTAAATTTAAAAGTCAGTACGATTAAATAGAAATAGAACGGACGTTTGTTTTTTGGAGGGGATTTGTGTTGGCAATTAATCAGCCAGGTATTGCATACGATGACGATGCTATACAAGTATTAGAAGGATTAGAAGCAGTTCGTAAAAGACCAGGTATGTATATTGGATCTACAGATAGTCGAGGCCTTCACCACTTAGTTTATGAAATAGTTGATAATGCAGTGGATGAAGCTCTTGCTGGGTTCGGATCTCATATCATCGTAAAAATTCATGAAGATAATTCAATTAGCGTACGCGATTATGGTCGTGGTATGCCTACAGGAATGCATAAATTAGGAAAGCCTACACCTGAAATCATTTTTACTATTCTGCATGCAGGAGGTAAATTTGGACAAGGTGGTTATAAAACAAGTGGTGGTTTACACGGAGTTGGTTCTTCTGTTGTGAACGCGCTATCTACGTTTTTAGAAGTTACGATTTATCGCGATGGTCAAATATTCCGTCAACGATTTGAAGATGGAGGAAAACCATCTACAACCCTTGAAGTAATCGGTACAACAAAAGAAACCGGAACGCTTGTTCATTTTCTTCCAGACCATACGATTTTTTCTGCAACAAAATATAACTATGAAGTGTTAGCAGAGCGCTTACGTGAATCTGCCTTTTTATTAAAAGGGTTAAAAATAGAAATTATAGACGAGCGCGGAGAAGGACAACATGATGTTTTCCATTATGAAAACGGTATCGAAGCTTTCGTTCAATACTTAAATGAAGAAAAAGATGTTATGCACCCCGTTAAATATGTGGAAGGATCTAAAGACGAAATTGAAGTTGAATTTGCGTTCCAATTTAATGACGGATATACTGAAACCGTTTTATCTTTTGTTAATAATGTTCGTACACGTGATGGTGGAACACATGAAACTGGGGCTAGATCAGCACTTACTCGAGTGTTTAATGAATATGCACGTAGAACAGGCTTATTAAAGGAAAAGGACAAAAACTTAGAGGGTACTGATATTCGTGAAGGTTTATCAGCGGTTATTTCTGTTCGAATTCCAGAAAACTTACTTCAATTTGAAGGACAGACTAAGAGTAAATTAGGTACAACAGAAGCTCGTTCAGCTGTTGAATCTGTCGTTTCTGAACAGTTGCTTTATGTATTAGAGGAAAATGCTGAACTATCGTCTTCACTAGTTCGTAAAGCAATCCGTGCTCAACAAGCTCGTGAGGCGGCGAGAAAAGCCCGTGAAGATGCTCGTAATGGTAAGAAAAAGAAATCAAGTACCCTCTTATCAGGTAAGCTTACACCTGCACAATCTCGTAATGCTGCGAAAAATGAACTTTACCTAGTGGAAGGAGATTCCGCTGGTGGTTCAGCAAAGCAAGGACGTGATCGTACGTTCCAAGCGATTCTGCCACTGCGCGGTAAAGTTATTAATACAGAAAAAGCTAAGCTTTCGGATATTATGAAAAACGAAGAAATTGCTACGATCATTCATACAATTGGAGCAGGTGTTGGACCGGAGTTTGATATAGAAGATGTAGCCTACGATAAAGTAATTATTATGACCGATGCAGATACAGATGGTGCTCATATTCAGGTTCTGTTACTAACATTCTTTTATAAATATATGAAGCCACTGATTGATGCTGGGAAGGTCTATATTGCGATGCCACCACTTTACAAAATCTCTAAAGGTTTCGGTAAAAAAGAAGTGGTTGAATACGCATGGACAGAAAAAGAACTACAAGCAGCGATTAAAAAAGTTGGAAAAGGTTATATTCTTCAACGTTACAAAGGATTGGGTGAGATGAATGCTGACCAACTTTGGGATACAACTATGAATCCAGAAACACGAACACTAATTCGTGTGACAATTGAAGACGGAGCTCGCGCTGAACGTCGTGTAACAACCTTAATGGGTGATAAAGTAGAGCCACGTCGGAAATGGATTGAGGCAAACGTTGATTTTGGTATGGAAGAAGATGCTAACACTTTAGTAACTGATTTCATCCAACATGAGGAGGAAACAGGAGAATGACAACCGAGCGATTTCAAGAATTACCATTAGAGGAAGTGATGGGCGATCGGTTCGGACGTTATAGTAAATATATCATCCAAGATCGAGCGATTCCTGATGCGAGAGACGGACTTAAACCTGTTCAACGACGGATTCTTTATGCAATGTTTGAAGCAGGAAATACAAATGAAAAACCATTTAGAAAATCTGCAAAAACTGTTGGTCACGTAATCGGTAATTTCCATCCACATGGAGATTCCTCCGTTTACGATGCTATGGTTCGTTTAAGTCAAGATTGGAAATCTCGCCATATGTTAATAGAAATGCATGGGAATAACGGATCTGTGGATGGAGATCCACCTGCAGCAATGCGTTATACAGAAGCAAGATTATCTGCAATTGCAGCTGAAATGCTTCGTGACATTACAAAACGAACTGTAGAATTTGTTCCAAATTTCGATGACCAAGATATGGAACCGACTGTTTTACCTTCGAGATTTCCTAATTTATTAGTAAACGGTTCAACTGGTATATCTGCAGGTTATGCAACTGATATACCTCCTCATAATCTATCGGAAACGATTGATGGGGCATTAATGCGATTAGAAAACCCTACTTGTACTGTTGATGATTTGATGACCGTGATTAAGGGACCGGATTTCCCAACTGGGGGAATTATTCAAGGAATTGATGGTATTAAGAAAGCGTATGAGACTGGTAGAGGGAAAATCATTCTTCGGTCAAAAGCAACAATTGAATCCATTAAGGGTGGAAAAGAACAAATCGTTATTACTGAAATTCCTTATGATGTAAACAAAGCACAATTAGTTAAGAAAATTGACGAAATGCGTGTCGATAAGAAATTAGAGGGAATTGCTGATATTCGAGATGAATCTGACCGCACAGGGTTAAGAATTGTTGTTGAATTAAAAAAAGATGTAGATGGCAACGGTATTTTAAATTATCTATATAAAAATTCAGAACTACAAATCAATTACAACTTTAATATGATCGCAATTCACAATCGTCGTCCTACAATGATGACATTGCCATTAATGTTAGATGCCTATATTAATCACCAAAAAGAAGTGGTTACTAAGCGATCACAATTCGACTTACAGAAAGCAAAAGATCGTTTACATATTGTTGACGGTTTGATGAAGGCTTTATCAATTTTAGATGAAGTTATTAAAACCATTCGTGCATCGAAAGATAAACGCGATGCAAAAGATAATTTAATTTCTCAGTTCTCTTTTACTGAAATTCAAGCAGAAGCAATCGTTAGTTTACAACTTTATCGTTTAACAAATACAGATATCACTGAGCTGAGAGCAGAAGAAGAAGAATTGAAAAAATCAATAGCGGAGCTAACTGAAATTATTAATAACGAAAAACAATTGATTAAAGTAATTAAATCAGAGCTATTGGAAATTAAAAAGAGATTTGCAGAACCCCGTCGTTCTGATATAAAAGCAGAAATTGAAGAAATTAAAATTACTCTGGATGTTCTTGTCCCAAGTGAAGATGTAGTTGTAACTGTAACAAAACATGGCTATATCAAACGTACAAGTACCCGTTCTCATGCTGCTTCAAACGGCCAGGATTTCGCAATGAAAGAATCAGACTACTTATTATTTGAATCGACCATAAATACGCAGCATCATTTATTGTTGTTTACGAATAAAGGAAATTATATTTACCAACCAGTTCATGAACTTCCTGATATCCGATGGAAAGATTTAGGTCAGCATATATCAAGCATTGTTCCCCTTGAGGATTCGGAGGAAATCATTGATGTCATCGGTATTGAGGATTTCAACCAAGAGAATGTATACGTGCTAACTGCAACAAAACAAGGTCAAATAAAAAGATCATTATTATCTGAATATATGGTTTCTAGATATTCAAAAACTATTAAAACCATGAACATTAAAAATGACGATGAAATGATTCATGTTTCACTAATTACTCCAGGAAAAGATTTATTATTAACTAGTTATCTAAGTTATTCAATTCGCTTTGATTTAGAAGAATTACCTGTAACAGGCGTGAAAACCGGTGGAGTTAAAGGTATGAACTTGAAAGAGAATGACTATTTAGTTTCAGTAAATTCTATAGATCATAATAATGAGCAGGATTTACTAGTTATTACACATCGTGGTGCAATAAAACGGATGAGTACTTCTGAAATTGAAATTAGTTCTCGCGCAAAACGAGGCGTTGTAATATTAAAAGAATTAAAAGCAAATCCTCATAGAATATTTGCAGTCATTAGTGTAAATCATGATGAATCAATTAAACTAACAACTGAAAATCAAGTTGAGGAAGTCTTTAATGTTTCTAGTTTTTCAAAATCAGATCGTTATTCAAATGGTTCACTTAAAATAGATGTCTCAAACGATGGTGAGCTTTTATTTGTAAAGGTAATATCGAAGGATATTCAAGAATAATAAATTCTTAAAGCTGTTATGCAATCTTAATAACATATAAGAACGGACAGTTTATATTCATATTTGGGCTACCTGTAGATTACACATTACGGGTGGTCCATTTTTAATT
This sequence comes from Ureibacillus sp., assembly GCA_035556295.1. Lineage (GTDB taxonomy): Bacteria > Bacillota > Bacilli > Bacillales_A > Planococcaceae > Ureibacillus. The sequence continues at coordinate 7,995 of DATMFE010000363.1, read as the reverse complement.
TTCTAAAATTGTATTGAAAAATATTGGTAATCATACTAACATAGTATCATTCATGGTAAATTGGGGGATTGGTAATGACATTGACTGATCGCAGCAAGGGTATTCTATTAGTATTAACTGCAGCTATGTTCTGGGGGGTATCCGGCACAGTATCACAGTATTTGTTTCAAACATTACATATTAGCACTGAATGGTTAACAACAGTCCGATTACTATCAGCTGGTTTACTTTTAATCATTATGGCTTATAAAAAAGAGGGAAAGCGTGTATTTGACATTTGGCGTCAAAAAGCTGATGTTTTCGCTGTCATTATATTCGGCGTGTGTGGAATGATAGGTGCTCAATATACATATTTAGCAGCCATAACACATTCAAATGCTGCTACAGCTACAATTCTTCAATATTTAGGTCCAGTACTAGTAACAAGTTATTATATTCTCATATCCAAAAGGTTTCCAACTATAAAAGAGATAACTGCAGTAATTGTAGCTTTACTTGGGACATTCTTGTTAGTTACTCATGGAAATATTGAAAGTCTAGCAATTTCTGCAGAAGGTTTATTTTGGGGATTGCTTTCAGCATTAGGCCTTGCTATTTATACAATACAACCTATTAACCTATTAAAAAGATGGGGTTCATTAATCGTTGTAGGGTGGGGAATGATTGTTGGGGGATTGGTCTTTACTTTTATACATCCACCATGGAAATTTGAAGGTGAGTGGTATTTTTCTACAAATTTCGCATTTTTATTTGTAGTTGTTTGTGGAACTGTTATTGCTTTTTATTGCTATTTACAAAGTCTAAAGTATCTATCCGCATCAGAGACAAGTTTATTAGCATGCGCTGAACCTTTGTCTGCCGTATTAACAACTGTTATATTTTTAGGTGTTTCATTTGGTTGGATAGATTGGATTGGGTCAATTTGTATTTTAGCAACGATCTTTATCTTATCGATTAAAAAGAAAGAAGTATCGGAATCATCATAACGTTTCCGATACTTCTTATATTGATGGTCCTTTGTTTCTTTTTTAGTCTTTGTCTTTCTTACGTGTGTTGAGAAATTAACCATATTACGGGATATTGTTACATCCTTATCCTGAGATTGAAGCAACTTTATTCTTTTCTTTTTAGCATTAGAATTACTCATAAAAAATACACCTCCAAGATTGATTATACATTGAAATCGAAGTTTCACAAAAGGGGAAAGAAAAAAACCTTGAGTTATTGAACTCAAGGTTTTTTGAATTAGTGAGAAACATCTTGTACTGAAATACCAGTTTGAGCTTTAACTTCAACTTCACGGTATTTCTTAGCATCTGCTTCTTTAGATAGTAATGTTCCAATGAATCCACCTAAGAATCCAAGTGGTACTGAAATGATCGCTGGGTTTGTTAAGAATACTAATGGTTCACCAACGAAGATTGCTTTACCTTCAACTGGATTCCAAACGTTTGGAGAAATTGCCACTAAAATTAATGCAGAAATTAATCCTGTTAACATTGCTGTTACAGCACCTGCAGTATTGAAACGCTTCCAGTAAATTGTGTAAATAATAACTGGTAAGTTTGATGATGCTGCAATACAGAATGCTAATGATACTAAGAACGCAACGTTTAATGTTTGTGCACCTAAAGCTAATAAAATTGATACTACAGAGATAATTAAAGAACCAATTCGAGCAGCTTTTACAGCTTCTTTTTCAGTTACTTTACCTTTTTTAATAATTTGTCCATAAATATCATGAGATAGGGCAGAGGCACCTGAAAGTACTAAACCTGCAACTACTGCTAAGATTGTTGCAAACGCAACCGCACATACGAATGAGAATAAAATGTCGCCACCTAAAGCTTGTGCAAGAAGTGGGGCAGCCATGTTACCAGCAGCATTCGCAGCAACGATATTTTCAGATCCAACGAATGCAGCAGCACCAAATCCTAAGAAAATAGTTAAGATATAGAATAATCCAACGATCCAAGTAGCCCAAATTACTGAAGAACGAGCTGTTTTTGCATCTTTTACAGTGAAGAAACGCATTAAGATATGTGGAAGACCAGCAGTACCTAATACTAATGCGATCAACATTGAAATTGTATCAAGACCATTTGTATATTTTAACCCTGGATTTAAGTATGCTTCACCAGCTGGAGTAGCTGTTTTCATATGTTCAAACATTGTTAAAATATTAAAGTTAAATTTAGATAATACAAGGAATGAAATAATTACAGTACCAAGCATTAATAAACATGCTTTGATAATTTGTACCCAAGATGTTGCAGTCATACCACCGAATAATACATAGATAGTCATCATGAATCCAACAATAAGTACTGCTAACCAATAATCAAGACCGAATAATAATTGAATAAGTGCACCTGCACCAACAAGCTGTGCAATCATGTAGAATAAAACGATTACAATTGAACTTAAAGCAGCAGTACCACGAACTTTCGCTTTATCAAAACGAGCTGTGATCATATCTGCTAATGTGAATTTACCAAGATTTCTTAATGGCTCAGCAACAATGTATAATACCACTAAATAAGCTACAAGGTAACCAAGAGAGAAGTAGAAACCGTCAAATCCACTTAAAGCAACTGCTCCAGCAATCCCTAAGAAAGAAGCAGCAGATAAATAGTCACCTGAAATTGCTAGACCATTCTGCCAACCTTTTAAACCTCCACCAGCAGTATAGAAGTCACTAGCAGTACTAGTTTTCTTAGATGCCCACCAAGTAATAATTAAAGTTAAACCAACGATAGATAAGAACATTATGATTGCGATAGGACTTACACCATTCATTTGCTAGCACCTCCTTCATATTCGTCAATAACTGCCTTAGCGTCTTTATCATATTGATTTGCTCTAGAAACATAAAAATGAGCTAGACTCCAAGTCATAATGAATAATCCAGCAGAGTAGATCCATACCCAAGTAACATCACCAATTGCTTTTTGGTGTAACACAGTTGTGTAAGAAGTTAATACTGGTAATAGCATATACAACACTAGGAAAATTGCAGTTAACGTCCATAGAAACTTGTTTTTCTTTTTCGTTAATTTTTTGAACGATTCCATACCAGCAATTTTGTCATAATCAATCGTTTTTTGATTATTTGCCATAAACATACCCCCATTTTTGAATAAATTTGCTGCTTTATGTTTGTAAAATTCTAGTTAATAGACTTTACAATTTACATTCTATTTATTTGTTCACAAAATTGCAATAGTTTTTAAGAAAATAAATTAGAAAAATATTTTAAAAAATTAGTTTTAAATAGAATTATATTGTACAAAAGAGTATATTAAATCAATTTTATCGGAGAAACCCAGTATTAGAGTGATGCGAGAGGTAGAATATTTTCGGATTAAAGAGTATTGACATAGTGGAAATAGTTTTTGAAAACACCATAATTTATAAAATATTGTTTTATTAGAAATGTAAATAGTTCAAAATCAAATAATAACTCGCAAACAATAGGTGGAAAAAGTTGAAATATTATAGTTCAAGTTATTTTATTTTTATCGAAATATGCTTGTAGATTTTTGTAGCCGCCAATATGTAATAATGCATAGATAAGAAATAATCCGTTGATCCTAAAAAAATAGATTTTGTCTCACTGTTATGAGTATACTTATTTGTTGAGATTTAACTTTTGATAATATATATTATGTCAACTAGAAAAATGAATAAGTTATAGGGCATGAAAATTATCCAAGTCTTTCATGCCCTTTTAAATATTCTTTCATACTATATTCAATTAACACATTTATTTTAATGTTATGTAATTTACAATATTCTTTGATTCTTTTTAAAAGTCCTACATCAAATGTAGTTCTAAATTCTTTACGATCATGTGGTTTATTTTCAATACTTTCTAAATTAATGCCTGCATCAACTAAAAGTCATTCATTATAGGTTCGATTAAATAATTTATACTCGTTTTCTTTTCTTTTGCGATCACTTTTAATCTGTTAATTAATGAAATACTGATATGTGTTTTAATAGATTTTCTATTATTACTAACATGCTTTATCTTATTATTTTCAATTTTCCAAGCCATTACACTCCGTGTATCTTCGACAATGAATGGGTTTTCTGTATGTTGCGTTAAATATACTCTTTTATAAATAATGAAATTCGAATCTGAACTAACATTTTTATATATTATATCAGCAAGTTTGATTAATTCATTTTTACCAGATACAACAACTCTATAAATGGTTGTTCTTTGCTTGCTTGCGAAAGATCTTATCCTAGTATTTAGCTGCCACTTTTTAAATACTTCCAATAATCCATTGGCAAACTTACAACTACCTGTAGTCACGATAACATAATATCCTTGCTTATCAACATTACCATCCCCATCAATCACCCCTCTTACAAAAGATGGTAAAAATTCATGAGGTACTGGAGGAAATGGTAATGACATCGATTTATTATTCGTTATACCCATTAATTCTAAATCTTTCTTGATTTCACGGGAGTTTATTAACAATGATGGAGTTGTTTTTGTTTTACCTAATGGAGCCAGAACGTAATCTGCATCCATATACTTAGCTATCACTTTTAATATTCTTTCATCTTTTTGTGCAAAAGTGATTGTGTGAGTTGCCTTATGAACTGTACCATCTGCGACAAATAATCCTAATACCCAGGCCATTTCATGTGACCATACTTTAAAAAAATTCTCATTCACTTTATGTTTTCTTGGTTGTCCAGAAGATTGTGCACGAATTGCCTTAATTCCATGTTTATTTCGTATATACCCTACTCCACCCGGGGTAATACCTACTTTTTCTGCTATTTCTTTTACAGACATTCCACTTAAATACATTTCTATTATCATATCATCAGTATAACCTTTATTCTTTCTCGTCAAATAACATCACTCCATTTTAAGAAATTTATTAGAGCAATTATTTGTAGATACTACCATTATAAGAACATTTGTTCTATAATTCAAGAAATTGACTCCTAAATTGAATATGTATATTTAGACTAAGTACGACATAAATCGATAAACCAATACATAAAACTACATTTGCATAATTATTTCGTCAACTTGATTTACAAAAAAACAATTAGTCACTATTGATTTTCCACACTTCGAAAGACTATTTTAATAATCTATTCGTTACTATTTATTATTAAAGATTAAGTAAACATACAACAAAACTGCAAAGGATTAACAGCCGCGCATTTACAATAAATATCTTATCTGACCGATTCAAATTCGCTATAAAATCATAAAGTACATCTCTTAAAAACTGCGTTTCAGCTCGATCTTGTCTTCTGACCATACTTTTCGACCTCACATTAGAAGATACTTCATACAAGTGAACAATTTCGAACCCATTAGAATATAAAAGTCTTCATTAAGTAAAAAACGCACATAGAACACATGTTCTTTTTTTCTATTACATTACAGCCTTATTGAATCATCTAAGTACTTGCATTTATGCTTTTACATGTAATATCAGTTTTTGCTATCTTTTTTCCTTTTCACTTACTGTAAAAGGAAAAAGAGCACAGCTGCTCTATGCTGTGCTCGTTTGTCACTATTGTTCTACTAACTTATCATTTTTCTAAGTAATACATAGTATACATATCACTTAACGCAACGTTACCAAAACTAAAATCTGTTATTTGATTTTCGTTTAAGAAGACTACAACTTGTGTTAATTGTTCTAAAGTAAAACGACTTACATCTATTAATGTAATACCATTTGCCAAAATTTGAGTATCTGTTCCTGGGAACTCATTAATGAATCTGAAATTAACCTCTTCAGACATATCTTTTACACGAACTGTCGTAATCTCATTTTTACCAAATCCACTTGCAACATCCGTCACATTAATTAATTGGCCATTTTTAAATAGGAAAATTCGATCTGAAATTGACTCTAAGTTCTCAAGTAAATGCGATGCAACGATGATAGTTTTCCCCTCTTCTTTCTTCTTAAGAAGGATCTTCGAGATAATATCTACGTTGTTAGGATCCAGTCCGTTCATTACTTCATCCATTAACATAATGGTTGTATTTGAAACAATTTGCATAGCAAAACAAAGTCGTTGCCTCATCCCTAAAGAATAGGTACCTGTATTCTTCCTTACATAAGAGTCCATATTCAATGCCTCAATCGTACTGTCAATTAACGATGGATCACTTTTCCACATAGAACGATATATTTTCAAATGTTCTCTACCGGATAAGTGATTAAATAAATCACTTTGATCTGGCATCATGGAAATCAATTGATGAATTTTTACTTCATTCTTTTTACTTGTATATTGAAGGTTGTCATTGACAATTACATTTCCTTGATTTGGTTTAACATAATTCATGATGACATTCATCAATGTAGATTTCCCAGTACCATTTGGTGCCACTAATCCAATAATTTCACCAGGATGAAATGTTTCATTTATTTCTTTTAATATATCTCTACCTGAAAACTGGACACTAACGTTTTTTAATTCAAGCATATCGATTCACCTCTTAATTGTTAAATTAATTTATATCTCTTCATTTTACTAATTAAGAACATTAGTAAAATCAATACACATGCACTTAAGCCAATTACCATAACACCATTATTAAAATTCAATTGTGTTGAACCATAAATATAGTTACGATAACCTGAAAGAACTTGCCCGATTTGAACGTAGTTTGTAGGATAATACTCTACTTCGTGCCAATAACCAATTCCCCGTTTGAAGTAGAATACTTCGTTCGTTATAAAAATTGCACCGACTACTAAATTAGCAAACTCATTTCTAATCACCATACTCGTAAGTAAAACTATCGCAATGAGGAAAATAAAAATCGATAAAATTAATAAGAAGTTTTCTAATAAATATTGAGCCATTGAATTATTTACAAAATCACCTTTTAGGTAAATGGCAACATCTTCACCAAGTGTATAAATCGGAACAGGTAATTTAAAATCGCCAAACCCATAATTTAACCCGATCACAATAAATCCTACAAATAAAGGTATGAAAACACCTATACTGCCGATAAGGGCAACGAAACCTTTTACAACAATTCTTTTCCAATCAGAGATAGGGAAACCTTTTAATATTGTTGGATTCAATCGGTCTTTTAGTACAATATCAACCGTTAAGAAAATACATGAAACCATTAAAATAAGTGGTAAATAAGATTCCAATAGTCTTTGTACTGTTTGCAAAGCCGTTCTTTCTTCAAAAACATTAATTGATAAATCTGAACTTCCTTCAGCATAGCCTTTATAACGACTCGCTGTATATAAATAGCCAAAGTATCCATCTTCTTCTGCATATAAATTTCCATGAATATAGTACCCTGGACTATAATCAAAATTATCACTTTGGTAAACAAATTCATTTGAATATTTATACCAGTCAGAAGTAGCTTGTGCATACTTAGTTAAATCACCGCTATTTAGTGAATCTAATCGTTCCTTTTCGAGCCTATTCCATTCTGGATACACATATACACCAAAGGCAGCCATTCCAGCAAAACGATTGGGATCCTCTTCAAATTTCGATAAAAATTCTTGTCTATCAAGATATCTAGATTCTATTTCCCCAACGTTTACTCTTTCAATAGGTTGATAGGAAGGTGCCATAACAAATGCATAAAAACATGCAAGGAACAGCAAAATAACATATACAGCTATGTTCTTTTTATTTCGAATAAATCGTGAAAGTTCAAATATAAAATATGACCACATACACTCGCCCTCCTATACCCTTTTAAGTTTCCCGGCTGATAAAAACAATCTAATCGCTATAACCATTAATAAACTACTTATGACAATCGTTATTAGACCATAGTTAGCGTTTAATACAACTGGGTATGCGAGATCAAGACTTTGTCCACTTAATAGACTTGTAAAATTCATATAATTAAATGGATTATAGGGCAGTAAGCTAATAATTCTAGGGTAAATTAAAGGTAATACGTACAAGAATAATTGAACAAACAATGTTAAATACATATTTTTCAAT
>DATMFE010000362.1:0-1703 GCA_035556295.1 Ureibacillus sp. | reverse complement strand
GTATCTCTCATGCCTAACGGTTTTTCAAACATAAATGGCTTTGTCACGACTGCACATCCTTTTAATATAATGAATATTTTCTTACCATATCTTTCTTTAATTTATAAATAGTATCAAAAAAATGGACAGAATCCTATAAATTGTCGCAATTATTATAATAAAAAAGTAAAAATCCTTTAGTTCGCTAATATGGTAACAAAGTGAAGTTATATGTAGTGTACTCCTGCCTCTATAAACAGTCAAGTGCAAACTCCTTTTTCCTTTTCTTAATTAAGGGCTTTTTATATCTGAACTAACAAGCTCACCCTTATCAGGACTATTCACCCACTCCACATTTGAAACATTTACCGCTTACAACTAAAACTGTTAAGAACTATAATTTTAATTTGATAGCTAATTAGGTAATATAACTTAGGAGGAAGAACATGCAGAAATTTTTATCTATTATTCTAGCAACAGTACTGTTTTTTACACTAACAAGCAGTCCTGGATACGCTGCTGCCTCTCTTAGTCAACAAGACTTAGAGGAATATTTAACTGAAGTAGATATGACACAAACAGAATTGGAAGAGTACTTAGACTACTACGGTGTCGAATTAGAAGAATTTTCTTCTATTGATGAACTTCGTGATATGTTAGGGCCTGCTTTAACTCCAGCTAGCCTAGAAGATTTACTAAATGAATATGACATGACAGAAGAAGAGTTAACGGCTTTACTCATTGAATACGGAGAAATGGAAGAAGGAGAAACGATTCTTGATTCCTTTTATTTCGTCTCTGATATTGAACTGCTCATTCTTTTTGACGAAGACATGGGTGATATAGACTCGGCTGAGTTATTAGACGGTCTTGCTGAATTTGATATACATGAGGAAGAGCTAGAACGCTTATTCACATATCTAGAACCGATTTTTGAACAACCTGGATTTGAAGATCAATTAATGGCTTTATCTGACCGTATGTTACAGTTTGAACAATTTGAAACACTAGATGACCTAACAGTTGAACAGATAGCAGAATTATTCTCTATCTATAATGATGTAGAAGACTTACTTCAAGTTCAATTTAAATTTGCCTTAATCAAAGACGGTGTGACGACTCCAATTTCCATACAGGAACTATATAGCATGGAAGAATTACCGGATGCTAATTTACTAATTGCCATCCATGATTTAAATGGAAACCTGCTGCTAGATTTGATTATAATTAGTGAGATGTTTGGCAGTGACTTGATTAAAGAGACAGCTCAAAGCTTGAAAGAGACACCTGAAGTCATTAAAGAAATAAAATCAGAAGCTAACGCGAACAAAACTGTCCCAAAAACCGTTAAAGGCGGCTTACTACCTAACACGGCGGGCAATTATGCCATGAACGCAATCCTAGGACTTTTACTGGTTGGCTTAGCATTTGTTTTATTCAGAAAAGCGAGAATGAACTAATCTATGAAAAACAATAGGCGTTCCAAACGAAAGAAAAGAATTAGCCTATTCTTAGCAATCTGTCTGTTATTTATAGGCGTATATTTCGCAGCGACAAATGCTTATCCCCTGCTAAAAAGTTACGATAAAGGGGATAAAAAAGAGACTTCTGTTACGGCTGCTCAAGAAAAGAGCGAAGTAACAGAACAAAAAGAATTATATCCTACTCGTCCTGAAAAAGGAGATATAATAGGAGATCTTTACATTCCTAAATTAGACAGCACT
>DATMFE010000361.1:0-2026 GCA_035556295.1 Ureibacillus sp. | reverse complement strand
AAAACTAAAAGTGGATGATGTAAATGGATCATATTAATAAAGTTTCTAATACTAAAACACTATACGAACCATCTACAGGGCTGCCTACTAAGGATCTTCTCCTAGATCGATTCAAGATGAATATGGCATATGGCAGCCGGTTCGGGATGTCGACCGCCGTTTGTTATCTACGTATTCAGTTTCCAATTGAATTGTTGCATAATGAAGATCAAAAATTCGAAAACCAATTACAAAAATTAATTGTTAGCCGCTTAAAAAAATGTGTACGAGAGATTGACACTATCGGGGTGGTTAATTCCACTGATTTTATTATACTCTTAACAAATGTTAGCAAAGAGGAATGCACTGACATTCTTGAACGAATGATTAGTCACATTAAAGGCGACTACACCATTAAACAACGGACCGTTACTATCAAAATAGCTATTGGGACAAGCATATTCCCCTACGATGGCCGCACAACTGAACAACTCATTATGTTAGCTCAAGCCCAGATGTATGAAGTAATAGCCCTAGGCAGCAATTCCTATCGTATCTATAGGGGTGACCTCCATAACCAGGCCTACCGAAAAGCAAGGATTGAAAATGACCTGCGCTATGCGGTTAAACACAATCACTTCACCGTCCATTATCAACCACAAATCCAGCTAGACAATCTAAAGGTAGTGGGTGTAGAAGCACTAATCAGATGGGAACATTCAGAGCTCGGGGACATCAAACCTTCTGAATTCATTCCGATAGCGGAAACTACAGGATTTTCCAACGAACTCTTCTATTGGCTATTCAGAACTGTATGCAAACACATTAAAGAGCATCTTGTGGATACCTATTTAAACACCATAAAAGTGTCTGTCAACATCTCTATCCATCAAATACTAACACCTAACTTCGAAGAAATGGTCTGCAGAACCCTTCATGATTTTGGCCTCAGCAATGAATGCATCACTTTTGAAATCACCGAAAGTATTAACCTTTATAACCTAGAAGTTGTAAAAGTTAAACTATTAAACTTGAAAAACCTCGGTTTCCAAGTCGCTATCGATGACTTTGGTTTTGGATATTTCTCCTTTTCCGATCTACTGGAATTACCTATCAACATAGTAAAATTTGATAAAAGGTTTGTTACGAGTTTAATAGAAAACAAAAAACTCAAACATGTCATTTCTCCTATCATTGAAATGTCACATAACCTTGGATTAAAGGTGGTCATTGAGGGGGTTGAAAGAGTTCAAGACTTCAAAGAATGGCAAGAACTGAAATGCGATATCATCCAGGGTTACTTTATATCCAAGCCTAAAATCGTTAATGATTTACTCTCTACTATCGAAAAAATTAATCATGACTTTTCTAGCAAAAATAAAGAGTAATAAGCCCGCACCCTCAAAACAGAATCATCACTGCGCGAGTTGGGGTCCAGCCCCACTTGCCAGGATTTAAATCCTAAATAATTGGCAAGAATAATGATATGCAATTTTGGAATTAGGCGATGGAAAATTATGGATAAAATAATAAATTTATATAAAATTACCAAATATAATAAAGGAGTGATTAACTTGGTACCAGTGGCGGAACCTGTAATACAAGTTGAAAAACAAGGTCACTCAACGGAAAAGTCAGCGATGGAAATTAGAAAGAAACGTGGAGTTCGTACATTAGCAGGTAAGCGATTAGCTGAACTGAGTAAGGAAGGTAAATAAATACCTATGTCTGAATTTATTATAGATTCTACTGATGCCACATTTGTGGACTTTAATCAAGCATCTATTGCTATTGATGCTTGTTTTCTTTTGGCTTACTTAGATACTGATGACCCAAGAGGCGATAAAGTTTCTTTATTGTTAGATAGGTGGTCAAAAGAAAAAATTAATGAGTTGGTAATAACAAATAAAGTTGCTGCTGAGATAATACATAACCTTTTTAAGAATAAAATAAGAGATATAATTTATTTAATTCATAAAATGAACACGTAAAAGTACGCACCGACAAAAGAAGAGTTGCAGATTATTGGAGACATAAACACTGCTCG
>DATMFE010000360.1:0-4114 GCA_035556295.1 Ureibacillus sp. | reverse complement strand
ATAATTGGAACATCGAACGGAACCATTTACGTTCTAAAGATTGTGGACCGCCATGTGGCCAAAGAATGACATCCCCGTTTGCATTTTCTTCTTTCGCCTTGAAGAATAATGCCTCAATTTCAAGTCCATCAAATGATGGATACTTCACTACTTCAGGCTCTACTAAATCTTCATCACGAACACCAGGTACTCGGAAGTGAGTAATTTCATCCCAAGTTTCACCTTGATCTTTCGAAACAAAAATATTTCTAGGTCTAGTAGACGAACGTCCTAGAAGATATAGATTTCCATTTGGCATTACAATTAATTTTTCTACAATGCTTGAAGGCGTATCGATTTTTTCCAATTCACCAGTCTCTAAACTATATTTGTATAAACGATCTTCCACTCCGAAAGAGCCAACAATATAGAGGGATTGGTCTTTTTTAGAGAATCTCATAGTAGAAAAATCTTCATTTTCTAGTTGTAGAACGTCTTCAAACGTTTTAGTGTTCAAGTCAAACTTTGCAAGATACGTCAAATCAGAATCATAGTTTGTTAAGAAATAGACATCAGAATTAGAAGTATATACGCCATCAGAAACGGTATGCTGTTCTGTTGTTTCAGGTGTCAATAAGATGCTTTCACCATCAAATTGTACATAACCTAATGAATAGGTATTACCAAATATTTTAACAAACAAAAAGGATGTTTCATCTGGACTAACAGCTGCAATAGCAGTAGGTGCAACACTTCCTTCTAATAGTAATTGCTCATCACCAGTTTCGATATCATATAAATAGTTATTAAAATACGTTGGATTCTCTTTTGTGCTGTAATAATAAAGTCGTTTACTGTCCTCTGTTAGATGAGAATAGAAGTGGCGTTCTCCTTCTTTCGTGCGTAATGGTACGAGATTCCCCCCTTGAGGTGATAAAGCATAAAGTTGTATATTCTCATCACCATCATGATCAAACCCTGTTATGATAAAATCGCCAGTTTTTGCATATTGAAGAAATGATGCAGCTTGATTATTAAACGTTAATGGATACGGAAACTGATTCGGTAAGTCTAATGCCCAGAGGTTGTACTGTCCGTTTAGGTTTGTACTAATAACTAATTGTTTTTCATCTGGACTAACTGTAAAATTTTGAACATCTAACGTTTGAAAAAACTGTTTCACATCCGGTTTACTAAATTGAACCATATGCAACTCTCCCATTCTAATAAGATATTGATAGTCTAACACTAGTTTTTTGTTTTTTCTAAAAATTACACCGACTGATTGTGTAATCTGTACCTAGTTTATTAAACACAAAAACTATAAATACTCAAAAGAGGACTGATAAACTTATTGTTGAAGTAATAAATAACCATAAGAAAAATAGGAGTTGTATATATGGAAATTGAATTAAATGAAGCGCTCAATTTAAGACGAAGTGGATGCCATAAAGAATCAAATGAATTGATCCTGAAACTAATCGAGAAGTACCCAAATAATGCATCTATTCATTATCAAAGTGCTTGGAGTTACGATTTGCTAGGAGAAGAAGCAAAGGCAGTACCATATTATGAAAAAGCAATTCAGTTAGGGCTACCTGATGTGGAATTAGAAGGTGCTTTACTAGGTTTAGGTAGTACATACAGAACATTAGGGGAATACGAAAAATCTAAAGAAATATTCCAAAAAGGCATTGAACTATTTCCTAACAACCGAGCAATCCAAGTGTTTTATTCCATGACACTTTATAACTTGAAAGAGCATGGAAAGGCGATGGAAATCTTATTAAAATCGTTAATCGAAACGACAACGGATAAAGAAATATTGAACTATAAAAGAGCAATTGAGTTCTATTCAGATAAATTGGACGAAGTATGGAAGTAGGATTGGGCTGCATAGATGGAGTGGGGGTGAGTAGATGGAAGAACAGAAACTGATAATAAGACCATTGCGTATGAATGACTATCTACAAGTTTTAGGATGGAGCAAGGATGAAGCTTTTTGTATAGCCAATGGGTGGGATATAAACCGTGTAGAGAGCGAACTCTATGAGTGGTGGCAAGGTTATGTAAACCGAAAGTCAGAAGATTTTATTCGTTTGGGAATTGAGTGGAATGATCAGTTAATTGGTTATGGAGATTTGGCTTCTATAAATGGAAATAGTGCGGAAATTGGTATTGCGATAGGTGACAGTTCGAAATGGGGAAAGGGGATAGGAAGGCAGGCAACAAAACTCTTGATAGCTTATGCATATGAGAAACTAGCTATAACTGTATTCGATGCAGAGACGCATGCATCGAATATCCGCTCAAGAAAAATGCTTGAAAAAATAGGGTTTAAAGAGATAAGTAGAGTTGGGTCCGAAATGTATCAAGGGGAAACTACGGAGTTGATCCAATATCGTCTATTTGTATAGGGTTTGGCCAAGATAATTTTTTCAGGTTCTCTAAATGCTTTTAGCCATTTCACTTTATTCGACAGTATTAGTCATGGACTTAATTTTTTTATAATTCTATCATTAATATAGAGAAGCACAGATCTACCGGGCATCAAATCTATAATTATGAATAGAAAGGCGGAAAAGATTATGATTAAAAATGACTTTTATTCGGAAGAAAATGTTGGGCCTTTTGAAATTTATGATTTAGGAGATTTTGAGTTAGAAGATGGCGGTATTATTCCAGATTTAAAGCTAGCTTATGCTACTCATGGACAGTTAAATGATGCAAAAGATAATGTGATTGTAGTTCCCACTTGGTTTTCTGGAACGAGTAAAAACTATGAATCTTACATTGGTAAAGACAGAGCATTAAATCCTGAGAAGTACTTTATTATTGTAATCAACCAAATTGGTAATGGTGTTTCAAGTTCACCACATAATAGCCCAGAGCCGATTGCTATGGCAAATTTCCCTAATGTTCGAATTGGCGATGATGTACGCGCGCAGCATAAATTAATTACTGAGAAGTTTGGTATTGAAGAAATTGCATTAGTAGTAGGTGGGTCGATGGGGGCTCAACAAACATATGAATGGGCAGTTCGTTATCCAGATATGGTAAAACGTGCAGCACCAATTGCTGGAACTGCTAAAAATACCGTCCATGATTTCTTATTTACTAAAACATTAATGGAAGCGATTACTTCTGATCCAGGTTGGAATGGTGGAAATTATTCTTCTCACTTAGATGTAGCGAATGGATTAAAAAGACATGCAGATATTTGGGCAGTAATGGGACTAAGTACAGAATTTTATCAGCAAGAGGGTTGGAAGTTGTTTGGTGTAGACAGCGTAGAAGTCTTTACTGAAGGGTTCTTACAACCGTTATTCCAAAGTTTAGATCCAAATTCATTACTTACAATGGCTTGGAAATGGCAAAGAGGTGACGTTAGCCGTTTAACAGGTGGTAATTTAGAAGAAGCTCTTGGTCGTATTAAAGCAAAAGTATTCGTAATGCCATTAAGTGAAGATATGTTCTTCCCAGTGAGAGATTGTGAAGCAGAACAAAAGCTAATTCCAAATAGTGAACTAAAAGTAATTAATAGTGTATTAGGTCACTTTGGATTGTTTGGCGCTGAAGCAGATTATTTCACACAAGTGGATGGCTATTTAAATGAATTGCTTTCGATTGATGTAGCAGCGTCGGTTGCAGAATAAGAGATAGAATGAAAATCAGCTCTTTTAGGGCTGATTTTTTATGTGGTTGGGAAGCGGAAGTTGCACATAAGTGACCAAATGTTGCTCAAATCTACACTAACTCAATTCACCAGAAAAGTTGCTCAAAAGTGCACCAAGGTTGCTCGAAAATATCCCTTAACAAAAACATTCTCAAAATCATTATGCAAGCATAGAAGTCCCTCGAAAAGTTGAAACAAACTGATGCCAAATAAATGCTTTATATGTGATAATCAAGAAATATCTATATAAAAGGAGTATGTCTAATGGAGGAGAAGCACTCATCACTAACGAGCGATTTACCATGGATGAGCAAGCCGGCAAATCGTGCACTTGATCATGAAGGATATACTAAACTTGAGCAGTTTACAGAAGTAACAGAAGCAGAAATTCTAAAACTCCACGGTGTTGGGCCAAAAGCAATACGAATATTAAATGAGGCTCTAAAGGCTAGAGGATTA
>DATMFE010000359.1:0-22077 GCA_035556295.1 Ureibacillus sp. | reverse complement strand
CGCAAAATGACACCGCTAATGTTAGTGGTGTTTTTTTATGTTTAAAAAGCCCCAACTACTAAAAGAACCGAAGGTTCAATCGGTGCGGGTTGAGAAGTAATAACTATTTTATAAAATGAAAAGCAAAATAAGCAAAGATTCTAGAAGTGGGAGGACCAAGGAGTTCAAGGAACCAAGGAGTGAGGAACGGAAAGTACTATGACATGAATACCGGAACGACACAGGTGACGCAGAAATCCGACGGTCATCGCGCTTTGAGATTAGCGTCGATGGTGGTTGGGGGCACCCCCTGTGAGAGTAGGACTCTTCGTAACTGACACCACTAATGTTAGTGATATTTTTTTATTGCCAACTACCTTGAAAACCGAAGATGCGATGCGTATTTAAAACCATAAAGTTGACATTTCAAGAAGGAAATTATTTTTGTGGTGAAAATATAACTTTAATAGAAACTTTATTTAAATATTATTTTAAGAAAATAAAAAAAGATTCTACGAATGCTTGCGCTATAAATTATTAGTATATTCTTAATACTCTGAATTATCATAAACACGAATTACTAAATAATATTAATATATTAATTTTAGAAAATATTAATCTAAAGATAATATTGATTTTAGTAATTTTTTAAACTATCATGAAATTAACGATTCAAAATTGGGAATTGTTAAAAAGTTAGCATTTTAGGGGGATAAATTTTGAAGAAGTCATTATTAGTATTAGTCGTAGCTTTATTTGCAGTAGTTTTAGCTGCATGTGGTTCAGACAGTCAATCAGGGAATACAAGTGAGTCTGGAAAGACAGTTTATAGAGTCGGAATCGATACAACATATCCACCATTTGAATATGAAGTTGATGGTAAATATGTAGGTATTGATGTTGATTTAATAAATGCAATTGCAGAAGATCAAGGTTTTGAAGTGAAATTAGAAGCTATGGATTTTAAAGGAATCATTCCAGCTCTACAAGCAGGACAATTAGATGTTTCAATGGGCGGTATGAGTATTACAGAAGAACGTAAAAAAGTAGTAGATTTTACAGACGCATATTTTGATGCTGGTGTTTCTCTTGTAGTTGACGGAGACAATTCAGACATTCAATCAGTAGAAGACTTAAAAGGTAAAAAAGTAGCTGTTAAAAAAGGTACTGTTGGTGCAAATTATGCAGAATCTATCGTAGATGAAATTGGTTTCGAAATTGTTCAATTTGATGATAGTCCATCAATGTTCCTAGAAGTTCAAAATGGAAATGCAGTTGCATTGTTTGAAGATTACCCTGTAATCTCTTACGCTATCGCACAACAAGATTTAGGCTTGAAAGTTGTTGGGGATCGTTTAAATGATGATCAGTATGGTATTGGTGTATTAAAAGGTGAAAATCAAGAACTATTAACTAAAATTAATGATGGTCTTAAAAACTTAAAAGAGAACGGTAAATATCAAGAAATCGTAGATAAATATTTGAAGTAAACAAATAGCACGCTTCTTGCGTGCTTCTTTTTTCAGATAGGGAGTGAGGATTTAGATGGATGCAGCTTTAAACGCGTTGCCTTATTTAATGCAAGGATTGGGAACAACTTTATATATTTTCGTTGTTGCTATTATTCTTGGTTTTATCATCGGTCTTATTGTAGCCTTAATGAGGTTAACAAATATTAAGCCGCTTCAATGGATTGCAAAAATATATGTAAATATTATTCGCGGTACACCTTTATTAGTTCAAATTTTCTTTATCTACTTTGGTTTGAACTCATTTTCGTTTATTAGTTTAGATAGAGAAGTAGCGGGTATCATTACCATCGCCATTAATGCGGGAGCTTATTTATCAGAAAATATTCGTGCGGGGATCCAATCAATTGATAAAGGTCAGACTGAAGCATCTCGTTCTTTAGGATTTTCTGGTGGACAAACAATGCGCTTTATTATTCTTCCACAAGCATTGCGAAGAATGTTACCGACATTTACGAATCAAGCAATAATAACATTGAAAGATACTTCATTGTTATCTGTAATTGGAATTGCAGATTTAACTCAACGAGGGGAAGTCCAAGCTTCTGCAACCTTCGAAGCGTTTCCGATGTGGACCACTGTAGGTATCATTTATTTCGTAGTCATTTACATATTAACGCTCCTTAGTAACTTCCTTGAAAGGAGATTTAAATTACGATGAGCATTGTTCAAGTAAGCAATTTAAAGAAAAATTATGGGAAAGTTGAAGTACTGAAAGATATCTCAGTACAAATCAATGAACAAGAAGTTGTGTGTGTAATAGGGCCATCTGGATCTGGTAAAAGTACATTTTTACGTTGCTTAAACCGCTTAGAAGAAATTACTTCAGGGACAATTTTAGTTAATGGACATGAAATGACAGATAGTAACTCTGATATTAACAAATTCCGACAAGAAGTTGGGATGGTATTCCAGCAATTTAATTTGTTCCCACATAAAACAGTATTACAAAATGTTACTTTAGCTCCAATCAAGCTTAAAGGAAAATCGAAAAGTGAAGCAGAAGCATTAGCAATGTCTTTACTAAAAAAGGTTGGACTAGAGGAAAAAGCTAATTCATATCCAAGCCAATTATCAGGTGGTCAGCAACAACGTGTTGCCATTGCAAGAGCATTAGCAATGGAACCAAAGATTATGTTGTTTGATGAGCCAACATCTGCATTAGATCCTGAGATGGTTGGGGATGTATTAAATGTAATGAAAGAACTTGCAAATGAAGGAATGACGATGGTTATCGTAACACATGAAATGGGTTTTGCCCGTGACGTTTGTGATCGAGTGATCTTTATGGATGGCGGTTATATTGTGGAACAAGGAGATCCTAGTGATGTCTTTACGAATCCAAAACATGAACGTACTCGTAGCTTCTTAAGTAAAGTATTACAATCATAAGAAATGCAGTAAATGGGGTTGTCTTTGTAATGACAACTCCATTAATTGTATCAATATTTAACTTTTTTCGATAATAATGGGAAATTATGTTGTATTATGAAACTAGCATTGTTATAATAGAAAAGGTTAGAATATTAGGTCCCGTGGTGTAGCGGTTAACATGCCTGCCTGTCACGCAGGAGATCGCCGGTTCGATCCCGGTCGGGACCGCCATATATGACGTTTATGCCTTTAACAAATGTTAATTTGTTAAAGGCTTTTTTCTTTCTTGCATACTAATTCTACTAGATATTTTCCTCATCTAAGTCATAGTTGGACTGAAATTAATAAATACAAGATAGTTCGCCTTTACCTCATTATTACTGCATTTTCAAAATAAATGGACTTAATATTGTAAAAAAACACACTCATGTCTTAACCGAACAATCAATATATTAGTATTTCTAATACTTACATGAGGTGAAAAGGGTTGAAATCAAAAAAACTACAACAAAAAATAATGGTCCTATCCTTTATTGTTGTTGTAAATATCGTTTTGTTGATTATGAATTATACGTATGAAATAAATAAATTCTATAATATAGAAGAAACGAATTCGTTTAGATGGCAGAAATTTATGAATGAGAGCGAATTTGAACAACTTCAAAAGGGAATGTCCTATATGGATGTTGTTAAAATTGCAAAGGGTAGGGGCAATCATCTTACAGATCATTCATTTATTTGGCAAGACGAGTTATACTTGACGAAAAGTTACATCATAACCTTTTACGAAGATCAGTTAGTTGGCAAGTTCATTTATCATAAAAATCAACCTAATTAATATTGCAATTTACAAAAAGCTGGCTCTAAACAAATTGTGGGTCGGCTTTTCGCCATTAGTATAGGTAATTCTTTTTGAACATATTGCTACGATTAGGTAAACTAAAGATAATGTAATTTTTGAGAGGATAAAACCATGATGTATGAAATAGATATTGCGTCACTAGAAGAAACAAATTTGCTTGCAGTTAAAATAGCAAATTTATTAGAAGCAAATGATACGATTACCCTTGAAGGTGATCTTGGTGCTGGCAAAACAACCTTTACACAGGCACTTGCAAAAGGTTTAGGGATTAAACGGACGGTAAACAGCCCAACTTTTACAATTATGAAGCAGTATGAAGGTAGGCTTCCGTTAAATCATTTAGATGTATATCGTCTTTCTGATAGTGATGAGGATTTAGGTTGGGACGAGATATTTTATGGAGACAGCGTGTCAGTAGTTGAATGGGCACATCTTATAGAAGATTATTTACCTCAGGAAAGATTAGCAATCGAAATAAAACGAATTGATGAAAACAACAGAAAATTCATTCTGAAACCAACTGGTAAAAGATATGAAGAGTTGTGTAAGGGGCTATTAAAATGATCTGGTTAGGAATTGATACTTCTAATTCTCCACTTTCAGTTGCCGTTGTAAAAGATGGACAAACTTTAGTGGAGATTGTACAAAATATTAAATTAACCCACTCTGTTACAGCAATGCCAGTAATAGAAGAGTTGCTTGCAAAAGTAAATATAAAACCAAAAGAAATCGATGCAATTGCAGTATCAGAAGGACCAGGATCCTATACAGGTATTCGAATAGGTGTGACAATTGCTAAAACCCTTTCTTGGACTTTAAATAAGCCACTTGTAGGCATATCTAGTTTAAAGGTAATTGCAGCAAATGCAAATCTATTTAACGGGTTAGTTTGTTCTCTATTTGATGCTAGAAGAGAAAATGTTTATGCTGGCGTATATAGAGGATTACATCTCGAACCAGTAATAGAAGACCATCACTATTCAATGAGAGAGCTATTAAGCGCTCTAAAGGAATACGATGAACCTGTTATGTTTGTAGGAATCGATGCTTCTAGATTTAAAGAGCAAATTGTTGAAGAATTAGGAGGAAAAGCAAAGTTTGCACCTGAGACTCTTCATTTACCAAGGGCTTCAAAACTAATTGAATTGGCAGAGAATGAACCACTCAGTTCAATAGAAGAAGTACATCCCTTTGTTCCAAAATACCATCGACTTGCGCAGGCAGAAGCTGAGTGGATTAAGGAACAGAAGAAGGGGTAGGTTTAAATGGTTTTATATCGGAGAATGACAGTAGAAGATGTACCAGCAGTACATGCTATTGAAGTGGAATCTTTCCCAGCACCATGGACCTTAGATTCTTTCTACTATGAAATGACGGAAAATAATTTTGCTCATTATATTGTTGCAGAAGACGAATCACGTAATATCGTTGGATTTTGTGGCATGTGGATTGTTATTGATTCAGCTCAAATTACGAATGTTGCTGTTTCTCAAAATGTAAGAGGACATGGAATTGGTGAAGGACTGATGAGAGAAGCAATGATTTCTGCAAAAAATCAAGATGTAGATGTAATGAGTCTAGAAGTACGAGTGTCAAATACCGTAGCTCAAAATTTATATCGGAAACTAGGATTCCAAGATGGTGGAATTCGAAAAGAATATTATTCAGATAATCTAGAAGATGCTCTAGTATTGTGGGTGAACTTATAATGGAAAACGAAAATATAATTTTAGCGATTGAAACAAGCTGTGATGAGACTGCTGCATCCATTATTCGAAATGGATCTGAAATCATCTCAAATGTAGTGTCATCGCAAATTGCTAGTCAAACACGCTTTGGCGGAGTTGTACCAGAAATAGCTTCGCGACATCATGTCGAACAAATTACACTAGTGATTGAAAAAGCATTAAAAGACGCAAAGATGGAACCGCAAGATTTGGATGCAGTTGCTGTAACAGAAGGACCTGGCTTAGTAGGTGCATTACTAATCGGTGTTAACGCTGCAAAAGCATTTGCCTTTGCAAATGGCTTACCAATCATAGGAGTCCATCATATTGCTGGACACATTTATGCAAATGCACTAGTACAAAAAATGGAGTTCCCATTACTAGCACTTGTCGTCTCTGGAGGTCATACAGAGCTTGTTTTAATGAAAGATCATGGACACTTCGAAGTAATTGGTGAAACGCGTGATGATGCTGCAGGAGAAGCTTACGATAAAGTTGCTAGAGTACTGAATCTCCCATACCCAGGTGGGCCACATATTGACCGCCTTGCACACGAAGCGAGCGAAGGTGTGGAATTCCCAAGGGCATGGCTCGATGATTCATATGATTTTAGTTTTAGTGGATTAAAATCTGCAGTAATTAACTATAAACATAATATGGACCAACGCGGAGAGACTATTATCCCTGAACAGGTTGCAAAAGGTTTTCAAGATAGTGTCGTGGAAGTATTAACAACAAAAACGCTACGTGCGGCTAGAGAGTTCCAAGTAAAACAAGTAATTGCCGCTGGTGGTGTTTCTGCTAATAAAGGTTTACGTTCGAGTCTTGAAAAAGCCTTTGAAAAAGAAGGTATCCCATTTTATGTTCCTCCTTTAAATCTATGTACAGATAACGCGGCCATGATTGGTGCTGCAGGATCATTCATGTATGCAGCTGGGAAACGTGGAAATTTGTCGATGAATGGAAATCCAGGGATGGAGTTAAAAAGTTGGGTTTAATCAATGATATAAGAGAGTGCTATGAATTTTATAGCACTCTTTTATTTTAAAAAACCAAATTTAAACGATTTTATTCAATTTTGTACAAATTATCTCTGTTAATTTCTTATCTTAATTTTTTATAACTTTTCTGAAAAATTATCCACAGATTTAAGGGCTTTTTAATCAAAATGTCAATACGAACATTCGTACTTATTCACAAACTGTGGATAACTTGTGTATAACCTGTGATAAAACTAGATATTGGGGTTATTTTTTCACATCGTATTGTGGAAAAACGAAATTTTAGATGTGGATAATGTGGAAAACTTTGTTGATATGTTGATATTACTAAGTTCATGGTGTGAATAAAAATGTGGAGTATTTTTTGCGAAATTTGTCTATTGACCAAGATATATGTAATTTACTGACGAATATTAAAATGTTCTTATAAAAAGAAAGGAACAATCTTGAAAGTATACCTTCCAAAACTGTTCCTATTATTGATTGTATCAATTAGTAATGTTCTCAAGCTCCTCATTTAACTCAAGCCATTGTAATTCAAATTCTTCGTAATCTGATTTTAATTTTCCAAGATTCGATTGTAGATTCATCACCTTTTCATGATCTTGAAAAATATCAGGATTACATAGATCTTCTTCTATTTGCTTAATATGCTCATCTAAGTCAGCCATATCAGATTCAATTTGTTCTACTAAACGACGAATTTGACGCTCGCGTTTTTTGGCTTCCTTATCAATTTGAGATGTGGTATTTTTAACAGCAACTTCTACAGTTTGATTTGCTGCGGCCTTTAACTGAGCAAGCTCTTCAAGCTCTTGTTTCTTCTCTAGATAGTAATCATAATCACCTAAGTATTCAAAAGCGCCATTAGAAGAAAGTTCTATAACCTTCGTCGCAATTCGATTAATGAAATAACGATCATGAGATACAAATAGTAAAGTACCAGGGTAATCAATTAAAGCATTTTCTAACACTTCTTTACTATCTAAATCAAGGTGGTTTGTCGGTTCATCAAGAACTAATAGATTTCCTTTTTGCATCATAAGCTTTGCTAAAGCAAGTCGGGCCTTTTCGCCTCCTGATAATGAATGAACAGGTTTCGACACATCATCACCACTAAATAAAAAGCGACCTAGGATCGTTCGAATATCCTTCTCATTCATTAGTGGCCATTCATCCCATAACTCTTTCAGAACAGTTTTATTTCCTGTAAGCTTTGCTTGCTCTTGGTCATAATAACTTATCTGTACATTTGTTCCGTACCGAATATCACCTTGCATAATTGGCAAGTCTTTTACAATCGTTTTTAATAGCGTAGATTTTCCTACACCATTAGGACCAACTAGGGCAATGCGATCCTCACGATAAAGTCTCATTGTAATATTCTTAGAGATAGTGTTTCCTTTATAACCTATAGTTAAATGATCAATAGATAGTACGTCATTCCCACTTTGCTTATCGATAGTAAACCCAAAATTAGCAGATCGCTCGTCCCCATCAGGTGAATCCATCCATTCAGTTCGTTCTAGAACTTTTCGTCTACTTTGCGCCATTTTTGTAGTTGATGCGCGGGCGATATTTTTTTGTATGAAAGCCTCTAATTTAGCCTTTTCACTTTGTTCTCGTTCATACAATTTCATGTTTCGCTCATAGTTTTTCGCTTTTTCGTCTAAATACGAGCTGTAGTTTCCTACATATCGAAAAATGTGAGTTCTTGAAACTTCATATACAATAGTTACAACTTGATCTAAAAAATAGCGGTCATGAGAAACAATTAATATTGCTCCCTCATAGCCTTTTAAGTAATTTTCTAACCATGTCAGTGTTTCAATATCTAAATGGTTTGTAGGCTCGTCTAAAATTAATAGATCAGGTTTGCTTAATAACAGTTTGGCAAGTGCTAAACGTGTTCTCTGACCTCCAGATAGGGAAGAGATAGGTTTGCTGTAATCGTCAGGGTAAAATTGCATTCCATGAAGGACGGATCGTGTATCAGCCTCATATTGATAACCACCAGCATCTTTAAAGTCATGTTGCAGTTGATCGTATTCTGCCATAATTCGTTGGTAATTCTCATTGTTTTCATAAACAGAAGGATCTGCCATACTTGCTTCGAGTTTACGTAGTTTTGCTTCCTGACTTTTTAAACTAGAGAAAATGGTCATCATCTCATCCCAAATACTTAAGGTAGAGTTTAAGCCTGCGTGTTGCTCTAAATAGCCTATTTGAACATCTTTTGGGATGATAATTTCTCCCGAATCATATGACATTTGACCAGCAATGATTTTTAGGAGTGTAGATTTCCCGGCACCATTACGACCAACTAATGCAACACGATCACGGTGTTGGACTTCTAATTTTATCCCACTTAATATTTCATCGGTTCCAAAAGATTTATATAATTGATTTACTTGTAAAACAATCATGATTACACCTCAGTTCACTATCATTAGTGTAATGGATGATAAAGGATTCTTGCAATGTGAAAGCTTTACTTAATTCAACATGTTTAGTAATATTGAAAAGATTTCTATCTTTTACCTTACAGGGATAACTTCGTTTATAATTAAGAAAAACCAATCGGCGATCTTACATAATTTGAATAGTGGTTTAGACAATAACCTAGTAACTATTCAATTCTAAAGTAAATACTGCCAGTGACAAAAAAGTAAAGCGTACTCGGGCAGTTTCAATTTCGCCGGGGCGGGATTGAATGGGGGATAGTAAGTGAAACAAGATCTAAAAATTCCACAAGCAACAACCAAAAGATTACCATTGTATTATCGTTTCCTGCAAAATTTGGCGAATGAAGGAAAACGACGAATTTCGTCACAAGAACTAAGCGAAGCGATGAAAATCGACTCTGCTACAATTAGAAGAGATTTTTCATATTTCGGTGCACTTGGGAAAAAGGGGTACGGATATGATGTTTTGTACTTACTTGAATTCTTTCGACAAACTCTTGATCAAGATGAGGGTGCAAATGTTGCATTAATAGGGGTAGGGAATTTAGGAAATGCATTTTTAAAATATAACTTCCAAAAAAACCATAATACACGAATTGTAGTTGCATTTGACACAAAAGCACCTTTGGAAGGGCATGAAGTAAATGGAATACCTGTGTTTCATCCAGATCGATTAGAAGAAATGTACGTTAAATATAATGCGGAAATGGCAATACTAACCGTATCTTCTCGTTCGGCACAAGAAGTTACTGACAGACTCGCTAATATCGATGCAAAAGGGATTCTAAACTTCACACCTGTTCGTTTGAATGTACCAGAAACTATGAAGGTAATGAATATAGATTTATCTGTAGAATTAGAGGCATTAATTTATTTAATTCGGAATAGTTAGGACGAAAAGATGTCACATTAATCTAATGGCAATACAATTTGAATTACTATAAAATGATACATAGAATAGAGGAGGTAATAGTCATGGTAGTGCATTTAAATGCCGTAACACCGTTTGCTATAATCATTATTGCAGTCGTTGCATTATTAATTTTCGGACCAAAAAAATTACCAGAATTAGGCCGAGCAGTTGGTACTACACTTCGTGAGTTTAAAAAGGGTACTCAAGGTTTAATTGATGATGAAGATGACAAAAAGAAACCTGTAATTGATCATAAAGATACAACAATTCAACAAGCTGAAGTAAAAGATTCAAATAAAGAAGAAAAAGCTAATTAGTTAAGGATGTCAAGATTATGAATCCAAAAGAATTAACTGTTATTGAACATATAGAGGAACTAAGAAATCGTCTTGTTGTTTGTGCGGTTATCTTTGTATTATCATTATTCGTTGGTTTCTATTTTGCAGAACCAGTGATTAAATTTATACAATATAGGAGCCAAGAAGCAGATCTATTAACATTAAATGCGTTTAATGTAACGGATCCACTTGCAGTTTATCTTCAAGTGACATTCCTTATTTCACTTGTTATTACATCACCTGTCATTTTATATCAATTGTGGGCTTTTATTACGCCTGGGTTACATGAAACAGAACGTAAGGCAACTTTGAAATATATTCCTTATGCATTTTTATTATTTGTTGGTGGAATAGCATTTGGGTATTTTGTTCTTTTCCCAAGCGTTCTACAGTTTATGATGAACTTGTCAGAAAAGCTAAATATTGAACAAACAATAGGGATTAATGAATATTTTTCATTTCTATTTAAATTAGTTTTACCATTTGGGCTACTATTTCAACTTCCAGTTGTCGTGTTGTTCCTATCAAGATTAGGTATACTAAACCCAACATTAATGTCTAAGTTCCGTAAATACTCGTACTTCGTATTATTTGTTATTGCGGTATTACTAGCGCCACCTGACATTGTTTCATATTTAATCATCTCAATACCGTTATTTGCTTTATACGAAATCAGTATTATCATAGCAAGATTAGGATATAAAAAGTTCCTAGTAGCTGAAGAACAAAGACAGCGTGAAGAGCAAGAAGAAAGCAATCGACAACAAGTTGAAGCTTTGCTTGCTGAACAACGTAGTCAAATTGAGAAGATGAGTAATCAACATCCATAATCATATAAAAAGTGTAGATAAAATCTCGCCGATTTTATCTACACTTTTTTAATGGAAAAGAAAAATCATTTGCATTTCTTTTAGTATTCTTTGTATATCATCAAAATAAATTTGAGCAATTGTAACAAATCCATTTAATAGCATGTGTGCAATAATGGAAGTAAGTAATCGTTTGGTTTTATAGTATAGAAAGGCGAAAATAAAACCAGAAACTGTATAGATTAGGATATGTGTAAAATCTAAGTGAATAGCTGCAAAAACAATTGCACTAATAATACCGGCTATCCAAAAGTTTTGAGCTTGAATAATGGAACCAAATACTACACGACGGAATACGAGTTCCTCTAATATAGGGGCAAATAATACAGTAGATAAAATCATAATAGGAGCAATTTCTGTCACCATAATAATTGTCTCGGTGTTTTCTGAACCTATCTCAATTCCTAACGCAACTTCTATATTAGCTGCTACAGTTTGCCCAACTAGTACTAAGAAGAACCCAACAATACCCCAACCGATTGATTCACCAATTGAAGCTTTTTCTCCTTTAAATACATTCCAAAAATTCTTATTTCGGCTAATAAAAATTAAACAAAGTATGAATGTGATGGCAAATGAAATGGTAGACCACCATGCTGCAAGAACCACTCCGGCTTCATTTCTATTTCCACTAATAAGTTGTAGGAATATATCTCTCATACCTGGAATAAATAATAGAAGGCCAGAAAGTTGGCATGCAATGTAAAGAAGTAATATATATAATGCCGTTGCTTGTGTTTTCATTTTATTCGATTGATTCACTTGTTAAACTTCCTCTCTTTTAAAACTAAAACCGCTGTTTAAAAGCATCTAGATATAGCTAGAATATGATAGTGCGTGTAAAAGTCTTCCTTTACTCTTATATTGTAGTTGAAGATGTAAATAATTCAAAATTTTTTATGCTTCTTACTTGCAAATAAAAAATGAATTCATTATTATAATAATTGTGTTAGCACTCAATTGATGAGAGTGCTAATAAGAATTCTAAAAAATAAAACTAATAATATTCTAGGAGGTTGTTTCACTTGTTAAGACCATTAGGTGATCGTATCATTATCGAACTAGTTGAGGTGGAAGAAAAAACTGTATCAGGACTTGTTCTTCCGGATTCAGCAAAAGAAAAACCATCACAAGGTAAAGTTGTAGCAGTAGGAACTGGTCGCGTACTAGATAACGGCACACGTGTCGAGCTTGAAGTGAAAGAAGGAGATACTATCATCTTCTCAAAATATTCAGGCACAGAAGTGAAATATGAAGGAACTGAATATTTAATTTTACGCGAAAGTGACATCTTAGCAGTTATTGGCTAAGAAATTAGAAATATGTAAGAATACTCGCACGGGATAACGTGTAAGCTTAACTTTTTAATATGTATAGATTATTAATACTGGAGGTAAGAAAATGGCAAAAGACATTAAATTCTCAGAAGAAGCTCGCTCTTTAATGCTTCAAGGTGTAGATAAATTAGCAAACACTGTAAAAGTAACATTAGGGCCAAAAGGTCGAAACGTTGTTCTTGAGAAAAAGTTTGGTTCTCCATTAATTACAAATGACGGTGTAACGATTGCAAAAGAAATTGAATTAGAAAATCCATATGAAAATATGGGTGCTAAATTAGTAGCCGAAGTAGCATCTAAAACAAATGAAATTGCTGGGGATGGTACTACTACTGCAACAGTTTTAGCACAAGCTATGATCCGTGAAGGTCTTAAAAACGTAACTGCTGGTGCAAACCCTGTAGGTATCCGTAAAGGAATCGACAAAGCGGTAGCTGCAGCACTAGAAGAATTACAAGCTATCTCTCGTCCAGTAGAAAACAAAGAAGCAATTGCACAAGTTGCTGCTATTTCTGCTGCTGATGACGAAGTAGGAACATTCATCGCAGATGCTATGGAACGTGTAGGTACTGACGGTGTTATTACAATTGAAGAATCTAAAGGATTCACTACAGAGTTAGATGTAGTAGAAGGTATGCAATTCGATCGTGGATATGTATCTCACTACATGGTAACTGATACAGATAAAATGGAAGCAGTGTTAGATAATCCATATATCTTAATTACAGATAAGAAAATTACTAGCATTCAAGAGATCCTGCCATTACTTGAACAAGTTGTACAACAAGGTCGTCCATTATTAATTATTGCTGAAGATATCGAAGGTGAAGCTTTAGCAACATTAGTATTGAACAAATTACGTGGTACATTCCAAGTAGTTGCTGTTAAAGCTCCAGGCTTTGGTGATCGTCGTAAAGCAATGCTTGAAGATGTAGCGATTTTAACAGGTGGTCAAGTAATTACTGCAGATCTAGGTTTAGAACTTAAAACTGCAGATGTAACTTCACTTGGTCGCGCTGTAAAAGTTGTCGTAAATAAAGACAACACAACAATCGTTGAAGGTGCTGGTAGCACTGATGCAATTGATAGCCGTGTTAACCAAATTCGCTCTCAAATTGCTGAAACAACATCTGAATTCGATAAAGAAAAATTACAAGAGCGCTTAGCTAAATTAGCTGGCGGTGTAGCAGTTATCAAAGTTGGTGCTGCAACAGAAACAGAATTAAAAGAACGTAAACTTCGTATTGAAGATGCATTAAACTCAACTCGTGCTGCTGTTGAAGAAGGTATCGTATCAGGTGGTGGTACTGCACTTCTAAACATCTATAGCGCGGTAGAAAATGTGTTAAATTCAGTTGAAGGTGACGTTGCAACTGGTGTACGCATCGTATTACGTGCTCTTGAAGAACCAGTTCGTCAAATTGCTAACAACGCAGGTCTTGAAGGTTCTATTATCGTAGACCGTTTAAAACGTGAAGAAATAGGAGTAGGTTTCAATGCTGCAACTAGCGAATGGGTAAACATGATTGACGCAGGTATTGTTGACCCAGCAAAAGTAACACGTTCTGCTCTTCAAAATGCTGCATCTGTAGCTTCATTATTCTTAACAACTGAAGCAGTAGTAGCAGACATCCCAGAACCACCTTCAGCAGGCGGTATGCCTGACATGGGCGGAATGGGCGGCATGATGTAAAATCAAGCAGAGCAAGGGTTTAAGGCACTTTAGAAAGTCTGAATATACCTTGATTATTTCCGTAACAACACTTCTTTATCTGAAGTAGTGTGGCTCACAATTATTTAGTAAAGCAACTACCACTTCTCAAGAAAAAATCTTGAGGAGTGGTTTTTTTGTGCTTTTAAAATTTGCTTATGATGATTTTATTGCTGATAGACGATTCAAAAATACAACTGAAAGAAATATTCAAAACTACCGTCAGCTATTATTACCATTCATTAAATACTGTCAAGAAAAGGGGCTGATAAATGTAGAGGATGTAAGTCACTCTCACATTCGAGATTACCTATTGGATTGTCAAGAGAAAGGTAATAAACCTAGTACAATCAATTCAAAAATCCAACGTATTAGAGCATTTTACAATTTCATGTTAGAAGAAAAAATGGTGAGGGACAATATAGCATTAAAGGTTAAGCAACAAAAAGAAGATGTGAAAATCGATGTGTTTACTGATGAACAGATTTATCAAATGTTGGCTTATTATCGAAGCCTTAGAAGAAAGGAAAAGTCATATTTTAGTTATCGTGGTTACATGCTAATCGTTTTGCTATTAGGGACAGGATTAAGAAGAAAAGAAGTCATTCAATTAAAGTGGTGTGATATTGATATTGGTAATCTAACAATGAATGTATACGGAAAAAATAGACAGTATGAAACTGTATTTTTAACTGAGAAATTAGCAAAGGAATTATCAATATACGGAGCCTTTTGTAAACAACACTTTGGGCATGAGAATGAGTATGTCTTTTTGAATCGTGATAATACTCCAATGACGGATTTTTCAATTTCTCAATTGTTTGATAATCTTCGTTTGAAAATGAATTTTAAGGATGTTCGTGTTAGTCCACATACTTTCAGACATACATTTTGTCATCGATTAGCCATGAGTGGTATGTCAGCTTTTGCTATTCAGAAGATGATGAGACACAAATCAATCGCAGTTACGATGCGTTATGTGGCAATGTGGGGAAATGAATTAAAAAAAGAAAATGATAAACACAATCCAATAAATACGTTAGAAATATAACATCTGAGGAGCAAACAACATGAAAATAACTGCACAATTACATCAAAAATACCGTGAATTTTTCATAGATGATACTAATTTCGAATACGCAATGATGTTTGATCATATGCCAATTGTGCAGGGAGTGAATATTAACTATCTGTATGATCTACTTGAGAACGAATCGAGCTATGATTTTACCTATGATGAAGACAATACAACTTTCAGAATAGATGTAGACGATTACGAAATGCGTATAGCAGTACTTCCAACTTCTGATTATGTAACATTCATGATTAACAAATCAACAAATAAACGTTCAAACTATAGACGGATGATGCAACAAATAGTGGTGTACCAATATTTGTTGGACTTTGGTATACTTCCCAAAGATAATTCATTCGAACAAAACTATTATCAATTCCAGCAAATGATTAAGACTAAAAGTAGGTCACTAGATCTAGAAGGTCTTTTACCAACGAATAAGCGTAGGGAAATTTATAAACCTTTCTTTAAAAATGAAGTTGAACTTGAAAAATGGCTTGATTATCCTGAAAGCAAAGAAACGGTAACCCTAATGTCAGACTTCCTAGACCAATACCTGAATTCATTATTAGGTCACCGATCAATTATTTCATACGAAAAAAATGGATTGGAGTATAGTGTTAAATCCAATCGTTATGATTTTGTTTTATTGGTATTACATTTTGGAGATGTCGCAGCTTACAGTGTCAACAAAAGAACTGGTGAACCTGCCAATCTTGGCCGTGCAATGAGGATACAAGCGGTGAAGAACATGATTGATAAATATTTATAAATACCGTTCGAAGAACAGGCTCCATAAACATTTGCTATTACTTTAGCTGAAATTTATGGTGCCTGTTTTTAAATTAAAATAGAATTATATGATAAAAACATTTACTGAATTGTCCGAATATTGTATAATATTAGCGAATGAATAGATTGTTTGTTGAATTATATATAAACGATAGGGGTAATAAAATGTGGGGTATATTACCACAAAATTGCATGATATTAATTGGTGAAAAAGTGTAAATATACACCAACTTTTACACAGCTTACATATAAATATAAAAATTATAAAATATAAAAAGCGAATAAATGATAAATTATAAAATATTGAAAAAGAATTGAAACTACTTTTGTATGAAGGGGATATGTATTGGATTACTTTATTAAAATAGATAATACATTTATGACTCCAAGTGAAAATGATCATCTTAATATAAAAGAATTATATATTTACTGCTATTTATACAAAGAGAAGAATATTGAAGGAGTAACAAATACATCAATAGCACTTATTAATGATTTTATAAACATTAAATTTACAAAAAGAAAAGACAGAAATGTAGAAGTGATAAAGGCAACATTAACATCACTATGGTTAAAAGAAGTTATTGATATAACTAGTGTAGATGGTACAGAACCTAAAAAATTTAATAGTAATGATTCGTTAGTAATAACTTTTACGAAGAACAGCAATACAGGATATACACAATTGCCTATCAAAAAGTTTAAACTATTTCAGTATCCATCGGATTTATATATTTACTCCGCTGTAGCAAGATGGGTCAATTCTACTAAACATGTAAAATACTCATACTTTGAATGGTCACAAATATTAAAGGTTTCTGAAAAAACTGCAAAAAATTATGTAAATGCAGCAATAGACAGAAGAATAGTATATAAAGACATTGGTGATTATATTGATCCTTCAGTCAATTATCAAAGAGTAAATAAATATAGTATCGAGCCATTTAAAAAAGAAGAGAAAAGTATGTCCACAAAAATATGGGAAAATGGGAAGGCGAATAAGGCCTTCCGTGAAAGCTTTGTCATACACTCGAAAAAGAGCTTCTTAAATAGAACAATTGAAATATTTAAAACATATACAGATGATTTAGGTAGACAAATTTACCCTGATGTGTCTGATTTCTTGTACTATTTTAATATTAGAAATAAGCTAGAACAAGATAATGCCTCGGTATTGGAAACGCAATTTGTAGTAATTGCTGAAAGAAGAATCGAACAATTGTCTAACAACCCAAAATTTAAAGAAAATATTAATGAAGCTATTAAATTAAACAAAATGGGAATCGATATTGATCGAATTATCCAAGACCTAATTGATTCAAAAAAAGGTATAAATGATTTGGATCAAATTATTCAAAAAACAATAAATAATGCAGCAATTAGTTACAATGATGTTGCAAAATTTTTCTAATCAATATAGTTTTAAAATTATTGGGTATATGCATTTCAATCCTAATAAAAGCAACAATAAAAGATACAATTAATATATATGATCACTATTCTTCAAAATCACATTGTACCAAAATTGATACGATGTGATTTTTTATTTTGTTGATTTAGCTTACCTTCTTATTTCCTACGAGTATTTGATAAAACCATTCCCTCAAAGCAAAACTCTCTTACGATTTAATTGTTTAGTATTTTAATATATTAAAGTGTTACTGTTTTATAACACTGTTATAATGCGAGACTCGAAATCGTGCTATTTATTGACACCTGAAAATGCTATAAATAAGCAAATTTAAACGTATTTATTCGTTTTACTACCGAAAGAATGAAAAAGTTTTGGTGATCAATGTACGAAAATACATATTTTCATACATTCGATTTAGTGGTTTATATGCATTTATCTTCATTTCATATCATAAGATACATTAAATGTACGATATTGTATGAAAGGAGAAGTATATGTCCGTAGAAAAGAATGTTCAGCCACTTAGGACTGAAAAAGAAATTGATGACTTTCGTTGGGCATTATCTAAATTTGCTAGTGCAAGAGATTTATTTATGTTTAATATGGGAATCAATACCGGATTAAGGATTAGTGATATCGTACCTTTAAAAGTTAGGGATGTAAAAGATAAATCACATTTAGTAATTACTGAAAAGAAGACCGGTAAGTCAAAACGTTTTTTAATTCCTAAAGCAACACGTGATTTGATTAAAGATTATATTAGAGGTATGAATGATGAAGAATATTTATTTGAAAGTAGAAAAGGTAAGGGACATATTACAACCACTCAGGCATATAGGGCATTACAAAAAGCTGCTGAAGCATTGGGTCGAGATGATATAGGCACTCATACTTTAAGAAAAACTTTCGGTTATCATCATTATAAAAAGAATAACGATGTAGCAACGTTACAAATACTTTTTAATCATTCTGCTCCGAGTATAACGCTAAGATATATAGGAATCACGGCTGATGAAATCGATAAAACAATGGAGGAATTTTCGCTTTAATTTTGTATGGTGCATGACTACATTAGTGATGCACCACGTATTTTAAAAATGCCTAGCTCTAATTTTCATTTGCTGTTATAGCAAATATGAAAAAATCCCATATGGATTTATAATCATCCAAATGAGATCTCGAACTTACTGTGCTTTTTTATCAATTATTGTAAGTAGAACAGAAAAACAAATGGTGGGGGGATAATTTCAGATATTTATGAGTAAGTGTTAGGCTGAGGCGTGCTGCCACCTACTAATTCACACAATTACCAGTGAACATTCCGAAATTAGTTCTAGCTTAATGCATTTTGTCATAGGTTTATGGCTGTTTTAAGTGCTAAATCACTTCAACCTTGTTTCCACCTATTCAAAAACGGAAAGAAGCTGAAATTGGCTTTCTTTTCAATTGCTTGATGGTATTCCATAATTAAACGCTGTAAAGCATCACGATCAATCAATTCAATATTATTAGCTTTGGCAGAGAAAGATGCTTGCTTTGTAAAGTAACGATTAGTAATCACTATTTTTTTATGAACGTTGTAAACTCCGCCACCGCCACAAACTTCATTTATCGCTTTAACTCCAACTGAATGCCCTTCTCCATAACATTTGGCTTGAATACCAGTTTTAATTTTATCCTTAATAGTTAATACATCTATTCCATAATCAGTATTAGGAGTTACTTCCGAATAGTATCCGAGTGCATCATAAAGTTTTGCTAAAAACAATTCAAATTCTGTTCCTGTCATTTTATCAACTTCGCTAATACCAATATGTTCTAACTTTTCTCGCTTGTTTAGAAATAAAAGTAGAATAGTGTAAAATTTATTGTTTCTTTTCATTAGAAGACCAATGACAACAAAAAATGAACCTAGAACGAATAGAAAACCTATGAAATCCAAGTGGATAAGTATTTTGCAAATCATTATAAAAATAATTAAAACATACAGGAAAAAGTAAGCTTTTTGTTTTATCTTCCAGTATCTAATTCTAGGAGTGCGTTTAAAGGCCTTATGTAGCCCCATAAAATGAAATGGACCTATATTGATCGCTATGAGAAACAATAGAAAGACAATGGTTGTTGTTATGTCATCATAAAATGGATTTATTTCATCAGCGACTACCATTCCCATAATAATTAAAAAGAAGACAGGTAAAAATGATGAAGTTGAATTAGCATGAGTATTTCTTGAACGCCTTTTAGTTCCACTTTTCCTTCCCATGTCAGTGTCCTCCTTGGTGTTTAGGAACAAAAGTATATGAAAGTTCAAAAGACAACCAACAAATAATGCTGGTTGTTAAAATTACAACTGAATTATACAGATACCATTTTTAATAACGACTATTCGATGCGAATGAACTCATAGCAACAGATAATACAGAAGCCATCCATAATAACTCACCTGTGTTCATTCCGTATTTAGTTAGTGGATTTTCCTTATTTTGTTCTATTTCACCAAAAATAATCTTGTATGCTTCTTCGGCTTGTTGTGGAGTTCCTTTCATTTCTTTCCAACCGATGTCTAATCCTGAAAATATAACATGGTTATCTTCAATGGTAGCAATCCATTGTTCACCGTGAATATTTTCATAATACCATTTTGCTTCTTTGTACCAAACGGGAGGATCACCTTGAAGTTTATATGTTAAATCCATCATGTAGCACCTCGATACTTTGTAACTTCAATAATAGTGTTACCTGTAATATTTAATCTAATCTGGTAATTTCCTCAAGAAGTTGAAATGCCTGTCCTTATAGGATATTAACTAAGTATTTACTCCATCCTAGATATGTACATTAATCATGAGAATAAATGTACCTATTTATTGGGGGATGGTGGTAATTTTGTATATCTTAAGAAAAACCTCTTGTATGTTAGTTGTTATATTAGTTCTTATAAATTTGGTTGGCCGTGATGTAATCGCTTCAGATAGTGAAATTACACTAAAAGAAGCGATTAACATTGGATTCGAAAGAGCGCGAGAATGGAATGAAAAAGCAACACTGATAAGTGTAAACAGTGTTGATGAAACAATGGGAGGATCGAGAGGAGAAACAGGGAAACGCTTTAAATGGTTTGTACAATTTTTTGTTCCAGGTACAGAGGATTATTTACTAATTGGTATCTCAAAAAAGAAGATTACTGTATTTGAGCCATTAAAGCAATCTGGTCAGCCAACAATACCCTACGATGAAATTAAGCTAGATAGCTCTGATGTTCTTCAACTAGCAAAGGATAAATTTGGACTAAAAAAAGGAAAAGATTGGGCAACGGGATATCATTTTACACTTGATAAAATCGATGGTAAGCCCATTCTAACCGTGTTTGGGAATGATCATGAAAGCCGGTTTACTCGCATTTCATTCAATGCTCAAAACGGAGAAGTAGTTAGTGCCATTCATAAAATGCCATACGGTGGAGGATTAATATCTAAACGTAATGGTGACGATCAACTGACCAAAAGGGGAATGGCTATTACTGGGGTTGTCGCTGGAAACAAAAATATTGTAGTTTGGGGAGACAAAAAGCCAACCCAATTTAGTATGTCCAACCAACCTTTTATTGAATGGAGCCATAACAACGGGGAAACATGGACAGAACTACAAACAAATCAATATGTAACAAACGCATGGTTTGATATAAATAACCAGTTATTTATAGCCACAGATAAAGAATTATACGTTGGTGTTACAGCTAAAAGTAAAGGAACAAGAATTCTCTCATTAGAACACATGATTGAGAAAATCGATTACTCCATGAAAAACCATATAGTTGTGATATCAAATAGGGAAATTTACCACACGGCAAACCAAGGGGAACGATGGGAACTAGCTACATTACCTAAGCCATTTAATGTGATTCAAATCTCGGATAATGGCGATTTAGTAGGATTCACAGAAGAGGGGAAGATTTTGCGGAAGACAAATGAAGAGTGGAATGAGATATCCATGCCGAAAAGTAATGAAGTATCTTTTGACATGAAAGTGATTAATAAAAGTCTATTCGTTACAACACGAAGTGGATTTTGGATTCGAAACCTTCAAGATGGAAAATGGAAAAAAATTAAAGTTGATGATATGGTTGTTAAACTGATTAAAAAAGGAGATAAATTATTCGGAATCACGCATATAGGTGCTATTTATTCAATCAGTACCAAAGAAGAGGCAAAACCAAAAAAAGTGTTTGATCCGAGGGATTTAATTGTTTGGGATGTGGATCTCAAGGGAGATAAATTATGGATTGCAACGATACCAGATTATTCGTGGGAAGAAATGACAAGTCAACCCAGAAGATAAAAGCGTATAAATCTAGGGAAAATATATTGTGTAACATTTTACTTTTACGGAGGCGTTAATCCAATGAAGGGTTAATGTCTTTTTTGTTGAACTACCATGTAAGAACAATATTTTCTTACATAATCTGTGGTGAAGTATGGCTTCATGGATGGCTAACGGGGCAGTTTATTTAACAAGAAAGTCCATCTTTTACCTAAAGTTTATAGGATTGTTTTCTGATAAACTAATTTTAATGCAGTCTTTCAGGAGGAAAAAGGTGAAAAAGAAAAAGATTATTATTCCTTTATTAATTCTTGGGTTATTAGGATATGGTGTTTATTGGGCATTTTTTGATATGAGTCGTTTACCTAAAG
>DATMFE010000358.1:0-12306 GCA_035556295.1 Ureibacillus sp. | reverse complement strand
CGGGTGCCAGGCTGAAGTCGGGTCAGCAACCGCAATGGCAGCTGGTACTTTAGTTGAGCTTGCAGGAGGAACACCGATGCAGGTTGGAAATGCCATCGGAATTGCTTTGAAAAATTCACTGGGGTTGGTTTGTGATCCCGTTGCTGGACTGGTGGAAATTCCGTGCATCATTCGCAACGGTTTACATGCAATTACCGCCCAAGCCGCGGCAGATATGGCTTTAGCTGGGGTAGCCAGCGTCATTCCTGCAGATGAAGTTATCCATGTGATGCATGAAGTAGGACAGCAAATGCCCGAATCGTTGAGAGAAACGGGGATAGGCGGTCTTGCTGGAACTCCCACAGGGCAAAAATTAAAGGAACAGATTCTAAGCAAAAAAAGTAGCGGTCTTGGGCCAGCAAAATACCAAAGTGCGTATGAGATTATCGGTCCCGTAATGGTCGGCCCTTCGAGTTCTCATACAGCTGGAGCTGTCCGAATCGGGAACATTGCCCGTCAGCTATTAAACGAAAATCCATTATATGTAAAGTTTTCATTGATGGGCTCCTTCGCTGAAACCTATCAAGGCCATGGAACAGACCTAGCTCTATTGTCAGGTGTTCTTGGGTTATCCACAATGGATGAGGGCATTCCAAATGCCAAAAAAATTGCTGAAGAAAATAGCTTACAATACGAATTCACGAAACGGGTGCTTGGAAGCTATCACCCGAATACAGTTCTCGTAGAATTGACAGGGGCTTCACGTACTGTCAAGGTATTGGCCAGCTCTTTAGGCGGTGGTAAAGTAGAGGTTCAGGAATTCGATGATTATCCATTAAAATTTTCAGGAGAACGGCCAACACTTGTGATTCGCCATACCGACCGAACAGGGTTTATTGCCGAATTATCGAGGATTCTTTATCAAAATGGATTTAATATCGCTCGTATGGCAAATGAACGTTCAAAAATCAATGGTGCTGCCATAACGGTTTGTGAAATCGATAATAAAATCGAAGCGACTCTCTCGTCTTTATTAAAAAAGGAGATTCCGATTATTGACGAAATTGTCTTGGTTCAAACTAATTAATTTCCTAAAAATATAGAGACTATTAGTATAACGGTATGAGGACTAAAAAAGGACCCTTCATTTTTGGAGAGTCTTTATAATCTTTTATACATTTATTTTTTACTATACCGACTCCTTAACTATATATATTCAATTTGTGAAATCGACATAAAAATGTTGATTTGAATATGCCTTTGATTTTTGGCTCCTAAGCGTGTGAGACGGTGGTCTCACATGCTTTTCAGCTTAGCTGAAAGGTAGCCCTGGTTGTAAAGGTGTAGGAAAATAGTTTTTCAAGAGTGATCTCCGCAATTCTGTGGGCACTCTTTTTTTTGTTTTTGTTAATATGAACCCAGGGTAGCTAGAGAAGGATTTGTAGTTATTATCAAGAACTTTAATAATGCAATGATTTATCTTTATGTATTTATTGAGGAGGGAATGAAAATTTAACTTAATTAAGACAAACTAACTTTAAAGAATATATTAATCAGTTCCTTATTGTTAGGCTGTATTCTAAAAGATTTGAGCTTTGGATACATTACTGTGTTTAATTTAAATCTATCAGGCAACAAAAGACTTTAAATTAAGAGGTGTTCTATTTGACGGGAAGTGAAGTTTTCAAAAGATACGGTATTCTAACGGTTGGACTGATGGCTATGGCTCTTGGTGTATCGCTCTCCACCAAAGCAGACTTGGGGACATCGCCGATTTCTTGTGTTCCGTATGTACTTAGTTTAGGTCTCCCGTGGACTATGGGAGTTATTACATTTGTCATGCATGTCGTATTCATTATCATACAAATTATTTTGCTAAGAAGGAATTTCCAACCAATCCAATTATTGCAGTTACCGGCAGCTATTATTTTTAGTGCTTTTACGGATTTGACAATGTATCTTGTATCGGTCATACAGATTACGAATTATGTGATGCAGTGGGTGGTTTTACTTTTTAGTTTTCTTCTTGTTGGAATAGGCGTTAGTTTTCAAGTGAAAGCTAATGTCGTTATGTTAGCAGGGGAGGGGTTGGTAAGTGCTATCTGTAAAGTATTTCGTAAAGAATTTGGTAAGGTGAAGATATATTTTGATAGTGTATTAGTAATAAGTGGAGTGTGCCTTTCTCTTTTTATGTTTGATAAATTAATAGGAGTACGAGAGGGGACAATAGTAGCAGCTGTTCTGGTTGGTACTATTGTGAGATTTTTAGTTGTTAGGCTTAATTTTAGCTTTTTTAAGCCTAAAGCTTTAAAAAAAGATATTCCTTTTAACTAATGGGAACTTAACCCATTTGTTCGATGAAGTGAAGTTTCTTTTGATTTATTTAAAGAGATTTAAGTGTGATATATGGAGAGAGAGGGACTGTCGTTGTTGACAGTTCCTCTTTCTGTTTTCATGTTCTTTTTGCTCGGGCCATACATTTTATAGGATATAAATTAATGGGTTTTGTTTCCTAATTCCACAGAAATGAGCTCTGTAGAGTGGCAGACATCTTTAATAATCTCCGAAATGGAATATTCATGCATCTTACTTTTAGGTCCAACTACTGTTACCGCGGCTATAACTTGATCCCATTTGTTTTTAACAGGTGCTGCAACAGCAGTAACGTCTAAGATTACCTCTTCGTTATCAATAGAGTATCCCTGTTCCCTTATTTGTCGGGATTGTTCTAAAAAAGCAGCAGAATCTGTAATGCTGAAATCGGTATATTTTATTAAGGGTGATGTTTGCAGCATTTTTTCAATTTTTGAATCTTCGAGATACGCCATTAAAACCTTTCCTAGAGCTCCGTAATGAGGATCTCTAAATCTTCCAATTGTAGATGTATATCCTATTCCTTCGATAGTTACTCGTTTATCAATATAAACGAGGCGGTTACTTTCAAGGATAGCTAATAAAACAGAAAAGCCTGTTTTATGATGCAGGGCAGTAAGGTAGGGGGCCGCTGCATGGATGACATTTAAACGCTGAAGAACAATGCCGCCATATCCAAACATTTTCATCCCTAGACAGTAAGTAGAATCTTCAGCGTTATAATGAACTAGCCCTAGCGTCTCCATTGTGTAAAGAAGGCGATAGGCAGTTGGCTTTGGGATATTTACTAATTTACATATATTCTCGATTGTTTGATATTGGGTATCGAGAGAAAAGCAGTCTAAGATGCTAATCGCCTTTTCAAGTGAGTGGTTTAATTTAATGTTTACCTCTCTCATAGGTGTTTACCTCCAATTAAATTTTAATAACAATTCACATATTGAATTACTAGTTTGGTGAATAGTATATATATTTCAAATTATAAAGCAAGGTATATTTCATGAAATTTATACCATTATTTATTTTGGGCTCATTTTGTGCAACTCTGTCTGGCAAAATGAGCCCGAAATTGTTTTATTACATACTAGTTTACAGTTGTTTAGATAGGAAAAAACTACTTTTTTTGATTTTTTAGCAAATTTATTACATTTTTTTGAACATTTTTCATTGATTTCCTTTAATTAGCGATATATAATCAGTTTATAAAGTGAATCACTTAGTTCACATAGTGAATCTAGTGCATGGAAACTTTAATTAAAATTAAAAAAGTAAAGGGAGATGTTGAATATGCAATTTGGTCTTTCATTTTTTCCAGATAGTCATCCAGAGGATAAGTCAGGAGAACAATATTTTCGCGAGGCGCTTGATCTTACTGAAGTAGCAGATCAATTAGGATATCATCACGTTCGTATCGTTGAGCATTATGAACATGCTTACGGTGGTTATTCTTCAAACCCAAGTATTTTCTTAGCAGCAGCTTCACAAAGAGCAAAAAATCTTCGTCTTGTAACGGGTTGTGTACTTCCAGCTTTTACTCACCCTGTTAAATTAGCACATGAGTTATCTATGTTAGATGCCATTAGTGGCGGAAGATTAGAAGTTGGATTTGCTCGTGCCTTCTTGCCTCATGAGTTTAATACGTTCGGTGTACCAATGGCAGAAAGTAACACACGTTACCGTGAAAGTTTAGGAGTCATTCGTCGCTTATG
Source organism: Ureibacillus sp. (assembly GCA_035556295.1). GTDB lineage: Bacteria > Bacillota > Bacilli > Bacillales_A > Planococcaceae > Ureibacillus. The sequence goes on along the minus strand of DATMFE010000358.1, from coordinate 8,245 downwards.
GTCAGAAGATAAAGTGACACATAATGGAGAAATCTACAATTTTGAAAATGTATCAGTTGTTCCTCGTCCGACTCAAAAGAAAATTCCTACATGGGTAGCAGCAATCCAAACTGCTGAATCTTTTGAATGGGCTGGCGAAAATGGTCATAATTTAATGGTTGTACCATATTTAGCGGATTATGATAAATTACGTGAAAATATTCAATTATATAAGAAGGCTTATGAAAAAGCAGGTCATGGAACAGTTCAGAAAGACCAAATTCAAATGGCGCTACATACGTATATTCATGAAGATGAACAACAGGCGATTGCAGACGCTAAAGGTTATATGGAGCACTATGTAAACGTTTTCCTTGAATCAGCAACCGCATGGGACTCTACTTCTTCTGAACAGTACAAAGGATACGATAAAATAGCTGAAGGTTTACGAGCTATGACATATGAAAAAGTTTTAAATGAAGGTCGTGCAGCTATTGGTAGTCCTGAAACGGTAATAAAACGATTCAAAGAATTATCTGAATTTTTCGATGTTCATCAATTCTCGCTTCAACTGAATTTTGGGAACATGAAGTATGAAGATGCTCTTCGATCCGTTCGTTTATTAGGGGAAAAAGTAATCCCTGCATTTAAAGCGCTAAATGTTTAATCGTGTATCGTGACAATATTCAAGTAATCTATCGCCCTCTTCGGATTTTAAGAGGAGGGCTACTCTTATTAATATCGTGTCAATCCGTATGAAAAAATTCGAGTTGGCTAATAAACTATCTGTAGTAGGTAATGAAAACTATTTAATCTTCCCATTTTTGAGAATGTAGGTGAAATGATGAAAGTGTTAGAGAAAGATGATAAAAAAACGGTTTTTAAAGGTGAAGTCATTCCCGGTCGTCAAATTGGAAGGACAATAGGATTTCCTACAGCAAACTTGCGTGTTAACTCTGAGGAGGAACCTTATCTTCCAAAGGGGGTATACGGGGTCCAAGTTTATTATAAAGGTGTTTCGTATAGAGGGGTTATGAATATTGGAATCAGGCCAACATTTAAGGGAGAAAAGCCAACTGTTTCTTTTGAAGTGTATATCCTTGATTTTAATCAGGATATTTATGGGGAACAATTGACGATAGATATTTTGTTTTTTATTCGGAATGAGCAGGCATTTGACTCGATTGAACAGCTGGTTCAACAGCTGAAAAATGATATTGAAAAAGCAAATGAACAATTTCTTCTTGTGAATTGTTAGCTTTTTACATCACAAGTTTGGAGGAGTGTTGTAATGAGGAAACGTCAATTAGAGGAAATCTTAAATATGCCAGATTTGCTTTTTTCACAGCTTTGTGAAGAAAGATATGAAATTAATAAGGGTGTTTACAATACGATTGATCGTTGGTTTTATAATCAAGGGTTAAGTCTAATTGTAGAGAGAAGAGAAATGATTTTATCTTTTATTCAATATATAAGTGTAACTGAAAATCAAGGTAAGAAGGTCAAGTTTGGTTCTGGAGGATTAACAAGAAAACTGGATCAATTTTGGGAAGAGCGAATCCAGACATTCAAACATAAAGCCATGTAAATAGAGATGATTAATCTAGAAAAATAAATAGGAATTATCGAGTTAATGAGATAAATTCAAAGATTAGATGAGAAAGGAAAGTTGGAATGATGAATACTAGTCTTTCCGTCTTCCAGAATCGTTTGATTGATTACGCAGGGTTATTCCCTCCAGCTAATCTATCATTAGACTCCGCTATTAACAATTATGCTCATTATAAGAATAGCGAGGATTCTTGGATGTTGGGACCGTTTATTTTACCAGTATCACAACTAAAGCAGTTAGATTCGTATATCTACTTATTTTCTGAAGAAATTCCCTTAACTCTTTCTATTACTGGAAGAAAAAGCAGCTCTGAAACAGAGTGTAAAATGCAGTTTCAAGAAGATATAAAGCAAATTTCTGCTTTTATTGATCAGTATGGAAATAAGGTCAAAGTTGAAATGGTTGAAATTCCTTTGCCACCTGATGTTCCGAGTTTGGATTTATTGGGGGAAATATCCAGTTTGGCATCGAGTTTAAATCTGAAAGTGTTTTGTGAAGTGCCGCTAATTAGAGATTGGAAAAATCATGTATCTGAAACTCTTGATGTAATAACAGCACACAATTCGTTGAAGAAATCATGGATTGGAGTAAAACTTCGTACAGGTGGGATTAAAGCTGAGATGTTTCCTAGCTCTGAACAAGTAGCTTTTGTACTGGCTTCATGTAGAGATCGAAATCTAGCAATGAAGTTCACAGCTGGATTACACCATCCTATTCGAATGTATCGTGATGAAGTAAAAACAAAGATGCATGGATTTCTCAATATTTTTATGGCTGGAATGTTGGCCGCCACTCAAAATTTACATGTAAAAAAGATAGAAGAAATTCTCTTGGATGAAAACTCAAGTAGTTTCTCTTTTCATGAGGATTGTTTAGTATGGCAGCATTTAAGTGTGACCTCTCAGGAAATAGAAAAGTTAAGAAAAACATCATTATTATCATTTGGGAGCTGCAGTTTTGATGAACCAAAAGATGAATTAATGGAGTTAAAAAATCAACAGGGGGCAATCTTGTGAAGAAATCATTTATCGAAGTAAATCAGGATTCTCATTTTTCGATTCAAAACCTCCCTTATGGTGTATTTAGTACAGAGGATAATAAAACACCTCGAATTGGAGTGGCGATAGGGGAGTATGTATTAGATTTATCTGTATTAGAAAAAGAAGGGTTTTTTAACGATATCATCACGGAGGATATCACGGTTTTTAATCGCCCAGCTTTAAATGACTTTATGAGTTTGGGAAGGGATGTTTGGAGTCGTGTAAGAAAAGAAATCCAAATTTTATTGTCAGCAGATGAACCACGCTTAAGAGATAATTATGCTCTTCGTAACCTATCTCTTTATTTACAAAATGAAGTGCAACTTCATCTTCCTGTAGAAATTGGAGATTATACTGATTTTTATGCGTCTAAAGAGCATGCGACAAATGTAGGGATTATGTTCCGTGGGAAAGAAAACGCTTTAATGCCTAATTGGACTCATTTACCGGTAGGATACCATGGCCGATCTAGTTCAGTCGTTTTAAGTGAAACAACGATACGACGTCCGGTTGGTCAAACAAAACCGAAAAATGCTGATGCTCCGATTTTTGGAGCTTGTAAACAACTTGATTTTGAGCTTGAGATGGGATTTCTAATAGGTACGGGGAATAAATTAGGTGAACCTATTCCAATTGAACAAGCAGAGCAGCATATTTTTGGTGCGGTGTTAGTGAATGATTGGAGTGCTCGTGATATCCAAGCATGGGAGTATCAGCCATTAGGGCCTTTCCTCGCGAAAAACTTTTCAACTTCTATATCTCCATGGGTAGTACCATTAGAGGCATTAGAATCTTTCCGTGTACCTGGTCCTATACAAGAACCTAAGCCATTAGAGTATCTCAGACAGCAAGGGGACAGCTCTTTTGATATTCAACTAGAAGTCTATTTAAAGGGAGAAAAGCAAAGTACACCAAAGCGAATCAGTTCTAGTAACTATCGTTCACTCTATTGGAGTGCGGCTCAAATGGTTGCACATCATACTATTGGAGGATGTGATCTGAATCCTGGGGACTTACTGGGTACGGGGACGATTAGCGGATCGGAAAAAGAATCCCGTGGAAGTTTATTAGAATTAACATGGCGTGGAACAGAGCCAATTAATCTAGGTGAAGGCGAGCAGAGAGAATGGTTAGAAGATGGAGATGAGCTTACGATTACCGGATGGTGTCAAGGCGAAGGTTATCGAGTAGGGTTTGGTGAAGTGACAGGAGTGGTAGCGCCTGCACATGACATACAGGAAATATTGTCAAAACAAGCACTTGTGTATGATGAAAAATAGATTTATCTCAATTTTGCAGGGGGTATAAAGGATATGTCATTTTATCGTCAAATGGGAAAAGTGCCTAACAAAAGGCACATTGTTTTTCGGAAGGAAGACGAAAGCTTATTTAAAGAGCAAGTAATGGGGACAAAAGGGTTTTCAGGGATTCAATCTATTTTATATCACCATAACGCTCCTACTGCATTTTCTAAAACGCATTTAATTGGAGAATGTAAGGTAGAGTATGAGGAGCAAGGTGCGCTTCGTCCGCGTCATTTTTATTCTGACAATGTTAATAAAGAACCAAGTGACGCTGTCATGGGAAGAGAATATGTACTTGGGAATGAGGACTTGTTAATTGGGGTAGTAAACCCTACTGAAAAGATGGATTATTTCTATCGTAATAGCGATGGAGATGAGTTGTTATTCGTCCATCATGGTTCTGGAAAAATTGAAACTACGTTTGGAACTCTTCAATATAAGCCAGGTGATTATATTGTAATTCCTGTGGGAACCATTTATCGAGTAACACCGGATCAAGGAGAATCTAAGTTCCTTGTGGTGGAAACATCCAGCTGGATCACAACACCTAAGCGTTACCGAAATGAATTTGGTCAATTGCTCGAGCATAGTCCTTTTTGTGAAAGAGATATAAGAGGACCGGAGAGTCTAGCTACTTACACAGAAAAAGGGGAATTCGAAGTTCGAACAAAATCAAGGGGATACTTACATGCCCATTATTTTGAGCATCATCCACTTGATGTTGTTGGCTGGGATGGATATTTATATCCTTGGATTTTCAATGTAAGTGATTTTGAACCAATAACTGGGCGTATTCATCAGCCGCCTCCAGTCCATCAAACGTTTGAAGGTCAAAATTTTGTTATTTGCTCTTTTGTTCCACGTTTATATGATTATCACCCAGAGGCTGTTCCGGCTCCATATTTCCATAGTAACGTAGACAGCGATGAAGTCTTGTATTATGTTGAAGGAAATTTCATGAGCCGAAAGGGAGTAAAAGAAGAATCGATTACACTTCATCCATCGGGCATTCCGCATGGTCCACATCCAGGCAAAATTGAAGATAGTATTGGCAAGAAAGAGACATTGGAATTGGCCGTTATGATCGATACATTCCGTCCTTTAAAAGTCGTTAAGAAGGCACAACGATTAGAGGATGAGAACTATCAATATAGCTGGGTTGAGAAAAAGAATTAAAGGGTTTTCTGTATAAGAATATAGAGAAATATCAGGCTGCTATCCCAAATATTCAAAATTTTCAAGAATAGATGGGGGCGGCCTAAACTTTAAAGGAATATGAAATTATTTCGACTTGGGGTGCTGTTAAATATGGCTCAATTAGAAGGCAATGCTATCGCTAAAGAAGAAGAACAGTTTATTGATTACAAAAGAATCGCTTCATCTGAGGAATTTAAAAAGTTGCTTTCACAAAAGAAAAGGTTTATTGTTTCGTATACCATTTTTTATCTGGCTTATTCACTGCTTTTACCACTTCTAGCTTTTTATACAGACATATTAAATCATCCTGTAATAGGAGATATTACGTGGGCTTGGATTTACGGTGTTTCTATGACTGCGATGTCGCTATGGGTGTGTAGGATGTATATAAAGAAAGCGGCTCAATTTGATGAAACAGCTAAAGAAATTTTGGAAAAGGAAGGACTATAAACGATGAGTTTGAATGTCATTATTCTTTTTGTGTTCATGTCAATAGGGGTGCTTTTCATTACGTATTTCGCTTCTAAAAAAACAAAAACAGCGGGTTCTTTTTATACAGCCGGAGGTGGCTTGACGGCTAGACAAAATGGCCTTGCCTTAGCAGGGGATTTTATGTCTGCCTCTACATTCTTAGGGTTAATTGGAGCATTTGCATTAACTGGGTATGATGCGTTTTTTTTGATGTACGGTGCGCTTGTTTCTTTCCTAGTAATCTTATTTTTAGTTGCAGAACCGTTACGTAACTTAGGGAAATATACGCTAGGTGATATGATAACGGCTCGCTTTAAGTATAAGCAGGTACGTGGTGTAACCGCTCTCAATACGATGATCATCTCGATTTTTTATATGCTTGGACAACTTGTGGCCGCGGGTGCTTTGTTTAAATTGTTATTAGGTATTCCGTATAATACTTCGGTCATCATTGTAGGAATTTTTATGTTAGCCTTTGTTTTGTTCGGAGGTATGACGGCGACAAGCTGGGTACAAATCATTAAAGCTATTCTCTTAATAGCTGGATCCATTATTTTATTTGTCCTTGTCATGTGGAGATTAGATTTTAATTTTATTGGAATCTTCACTGAAATGAAAACAACTACGCCATTTGGAGCAGAGTTCTTAAATCCAGGTGTAAAATACACGAGTGGTTTGGAGGCAGCTTCTTTAACCCTTGGCCTTATTTTAGGAACAGCAGGTCTCCCTCACGTTTTAGTGCGTTTCCTTACTGTACCTAATGCTCAAGTAGCTAGAAAATCTGTCGTTTGGGTGATGTGGATCTTAGGTATTTTCCACGTTATGGTTATTTTCCTTGGCTTTGGAGCAGCGAAATTAGTTGGCTCTGCTAATATTATAGAAGCTAGCCCAGGCGGGAACATGGCCGGTCCTTTGTTAGCTCAGCTAGTTGGGGGAGATTTCTTGTTTGCTTTCATCTCAGCTGTTTCTTTCGCTACTATTCTCGCAGTTGTTTCTGGAATTGTTGTAACAGGAGCAACGGCATTTTCACATGATTTTTATAATGAAATTTTAAAAGATGGAAAAGCGACGGAAAAACAACAAATGTTTATGGTTCGTCTTTCCTCAATGGTAATCACAGTTATTTCGATTACTTTATCTTTATTCTTGCAGCAGTTTAATGTGACATTTTTAGCAGTACTAGCTCTTACACTTGCTGCAAGTTCCAATTTACCGGTTATTTTGTTTACAATTTTTTGGGAGAAATTCAATAAAACAGGGGCTATCGCTGGGATGCTTGTAGGTTTAATCAGTACAATTGGTCTGCTTGCTTTAAGTCCAAATGTTTGGAATCCGGTACCAGGAGCTGCTTTATTTACTGGAGATCCTATTTTCCCACTTGCATCACCAGGCATCGTTTCTATTCCGTTAGGTTTCTTAGCTGCTTATATTGGCACACTAATCGGTGCACGTAGGCAACCGGTTGTAGAGGATAATTTTTCAGAAATTCTTGTTAAGGCGAATACAGGAAATGACGTTAAAGGGATTGCTAATCACTGATTTTCTGTTAAGAAGTTTATGAAATGATAGCAAGTTAACTATGAAATCTAAAAATTAAAAGAATGAAAAAAAGGGGAGATTTATAATGTCAATCGAGCAAAAACAAAACTTATTTAAAGAGGTAATGGGAAATTACCCAACTGGAGTAACTGTGCTGACGACAACGGATAAAGGTGGTAATCCTGTTGGTTTAACTGTAAATTCGTTTGCTTCTGTTTCGCTGGATCCTCTTCTAGTACTCTGGTCAATTGATCATAAAGTTAGTACTATTGATTCTTTTGTAAATGGAGAGAAATTTGCTGTACACATTTTAGCAGGTGATCAACAAGATGTATGTAAAAACTTTGCTAGTAAAAATGTTGATCGTTTCAGTACATGTGAATGGAAGGTTTCAGAACACAATCTTCCAATCATTGAGGGAGTTTTTGCAGTCCTTCAATGTGAAACGTTTCAAACGATTGAAGCTGGAGATCACACTATTCTAATTGGTAAAGTTGTTGATATTCAGATTGAACAAAAGGAACCAATGTTATACCACAGAAGACATTTTGATTCAATTCCACCGGAGTTTTATGTAGTTAATAATTAATCATTTATTTAGGTCAAAAAACAGACTTCACACTAAATTGTGTGGAGTCTGTTTACTTTTTAACGATGTAATTTATTATATAATTAAGGGAAATGGAGGAGGTACCACAGATGTTATTTCAGTCAGAAGAAGAATTGTTTGAAAATATTGAGCAGGTATATGGACCAGTGTATGTCCAGTTAACGATGGGGATTCAAGATAAACGCATTGATCAAGTAAAAGTGAAGGCAGAAATTCGGGTGAAGCCTGTAAAAGCAAAGGCATTTGTTAAGGTGTTAGTAGAGGAGCTAGAATCCAATTATATTTATGCTGAGCAAGGCGAGAGTATCTATTCTAGCTTTGGAATTGATGAGAGAATTGGAATTTATGAGGAAGTATTAATGACTATTCCATATACTGTTCTAATAGAAAATGAGAATTGGAAAAAAGAAATAAACGCTTATGTCACTGAGGAACAATTAAAAGGGGCTCTGGAGAAATTACTAAATGATTATCAATTTACAGATCCTAGTGG
>DATMFE010000357.1:0-5423 GCA_035556295.1 Ureibacillus sp. | reverse complement strand
TGGAAGTTTGTAAGTGGAATGTTTGCGAGAAAGAACCCCACTGGCTTCAGCCGTGGGAGTGGTCAGATTATATTTGAAAGAATAACTCTTCAAATGATAGTTTAGCTTTTAATAATTTTGGACTATATTTTCCATTCCTCAGAGTTACCTTTTCATAGTGTTCTAATATCCATAAAGAGCGTTTTCTCTTTTTATCGACTCTTAAATAGGGAGAAATATGTTTTAAAATAAACATGACATTTTCTTTCTTTTTTATAGTTAATGTAAAGGAATCTTTATGCCGGTCGGGCTTGTAATTCTTTTTATTATTGATTGTACCACCGGTTATAGATTGGAGATAAATTAATAGTTCTTTGTCAGTTGAAGCAACTGTGATACATGGCCGACGGTGTTCACCTTCATGCATTCTAGTCAATGTAATGGAACCTTCTCCATCTATAATTCCTGCTATATATGCTGCTTCCCACTTTTCTATGTTATATTCCTCCCTTCAATGTAATAAACAGAAAAAGAATATATGTTTGTATCTATTGTATTAAAATTAGGTTATGGTTTCAATTATTTGGAAAATGAGGTGCATATTTATTCTACACGTAACATCAAGATCTTTACCTCTGAATCTTAAAGAGAAAAGGAAGATTTCTGGGGTTTTATAGGAAGCTTGATTACTTTACCCTTTTTTTAGTTGTTAATTATAGATATAAACAAGGTTAAAGTTTTTTGACATTCTGATAGAGTTTATTTATAATCTTTTTAAATAGTTGAATACTTCTTCTTAAGGGGAGTAGCTTTTACAACAAAGTCGTCATTACGGAGTGTATCATTCCCGGCTTTGTCGGCAACATAACGTTGTTAGCCAGACCTTTTGCCTACTGGTAAAGGTCTTTATATGCGTATTTTAAACCTTTACCATCTACTGGTAAGGGTTTTTTGTTTTATCCCAAACTTAACGGGCAGTAAGATCCAAACCTCAAGCTTATAAGGAAACAAAGAAGATGGGTGAGGGAGAAGTTTTCTAACTGTTTAAAAATGAGAAAAGGTTGGGGAATGCATCAAATAAAAACATGAAAATCTCATTCTATAAGCTAATGGCTAATAACAGACTTAGCTTTTGAAGGATACGGCGAATTATAAAGATATTTAAAAAACTTACGACAAAAAATTACTGTTATATAAATCATTTAGGAGGGTGTTCATTGATATTAAGGAAAAGCATGGCTCTATTAGGAATAGGTTCAGCAAGAATTGATTTGATTTTGCAAAAGGAAGCGTATAGACCTAGTGAGGTCGTTTATGGGGATTTCTCTATCAACGGAGGAAGCATTGAACAAAAGTTAAAGAGAATAGATTGTAATCTCGTATTGACTGATAAAGCTGCAGGTATTGAAAAAGTAATAGATACTAAAATCATTTTGACTTCCAAGCTGATTAATTCTGAGGAAATATATATCCTTCCGTTTACTTTCCAGCTTCCAGCATCTATTAGTGCTTCAACAGATGAAGTATCTTATCGCTTTCAAACAAAGCTGCACTTTAATGAAGGTGTAACCAGCCAAGATCAGGATATCATTCAAATCCTATAGTTTCACATAGATAAAATCCAAAAGTCATGGATAAGAGGGCCCGCTTCAAAATTGTGGGCCCTCTTTACAGTGGAAGTGCTTCATAAGCCGTCCGAGTATCCGGGAATGCTTGTTCAATTAGAAGCAAACGTTCTATATAATGCTGTACATAGAGAGGTAACTGTAGTTCTTCCTGCCAGCATCGCTCCTTTTTATCATGAGGTGTGTAATTGGAATATAGTAAATACAGTAAGAAATGTCCAATATAGTAAAGGTCGCTAATATAATTTTCTACTTTTTTCGGATTTTTTATCGTATCGATGTTTATACTCTCTTTCATATAACAAGCTAAGCCAAAATCAATGACATGCAGTTTATTATGATGCAGAAGGATGTTCGGGATACGTAAATCACGATGAACAATTCCGTGATCATGAATGGTTAGTACAATTTCAAATAATTGTTTGACGAGTGTTAATGATTCATGGACGGAGAATGTTTGTCCCTTATTAAAAATAAGATGTTCAAACGTATGGCCTTCAATAAAATCCATCATATAAAAAGGAAGGCCTTTAACAAAGCCTTCCTCTTTGATAGTAGGTAAGTTCGGATGCATTTCCTTTTGGAGAAACGCAATTTCTTGCTGAAAGTTATTTTTTGTTGAGGCTTTATTTTTATGTTTAGCACGCAGTCGTTTTAAAACATACTTCTCATTAGTGAGCTTATGCTGAAGTAAATAGGCGACTCCAAAGGATCCTATCCCTAAGGTGTCTAAAAATTCATACTTATTACTTTGGTTGATGTGTTCGATAAATAATCGATTGTATTTGATTTCATAAAGGTATTGAAACATCATTCTCATAAGCCTTCATAATCAACTGCTTGAAAAGCTGCGAGAACTAAAAAAGCCCTTTTTATGTCCTTTTTTGTAATGCTTATGACCATAATAATTTTGTTTACTTGAATAATGCTTTCTACCAGAGCTGCTTGAATAATATCTTTTATGTTTAGAGCTGCTTCTGCTGTTTAAGAGTGATTTAATGATTTTCTTTAAAATAAGAATCTCCTCCTTTAGTTACCAAGTATAGAAAAGCCATTTGCTCATTGCAACAATAAGCAACTCTCTATTTTTCGAATAAAAAAATCCCCTATTGAGGGGATTAATCAAAGTATTTTTCAAGACCTTTATAAATTCCAATTGCTGATTTGTATTGGTAGGTTTCTGTAGAAACCTTGTTTCTTTCTGTTGTATTGGAAAGGAAGCCTAACTCTACTAATATAGCAGGTTTTTTATTTTCACGGATAACATGGAAATTTCCTGTCTTCACACCTCGGTTACTTAAGCCTGTTTGTTTAACGACTTCACCCTGAACATACTGAGCAAGCGTTTTCTCGTTAACATTTGTTGCCCAATAGAAAGTTTCAATTCCTTTTGCACTTGAACTTGAGCTTGCATTGTAATGAAGACTAACAAATGCATCTGCCTTATTGTTGTGGCTAATAGTTACTCGCTGCGAAAGTGTTAAGTACGTATCAGTTGAACGTGTCATAACTACTTTTGCTCCCGCCTTTTTAAGTAAGGTTTGAAGCTGTTTCGCCGTTTGAAGGGTTAAATTCTTTTCAATATAATAGGCTCCTGGATCTTTTCCTCCGTGGCCTGCATCAATGACAATGACTCGATCCTCTAATCCTTGAGAAGGTTTAGTTTTGGTTAAATAGGATAGAGAAGCCCAGCCCGTAATACCAGAACTCGTTTCGATTCTACCCCAGTTTCCTTTCGTTTCGAATAAGGTCACTGCTTGTCCTTTTTTGACGGCTGTTACTATGTCGTAGCTTGTGCCTGCACCCTCACGAATGTTTAAGGAAGATGCTCCATATACATAATACGTCGTTCCCTTTTCTTCCATATCACTTTTTTTAATATAACCTTTAGTAGCGACACCACTTATGTAAACAGTAGCTTCATACCACTCGGAGGTGAACGTTTTATACTTTAAAGTGGAACCTGAAGAGTAGGATCTTAACTTTTTAGAACTAGTAGAAGCTTTTGCATATACAGATATTTTAGTTGGTGCGACACCACTTAATGATTCCTGCGGTGTTACTCTGTTTTCTACATCTTTCGTTCTAATATAACCTGTAACAGCTGTACCGGATGAATAAACCGTTGCTTCATACCAGTCGGAAGCGAATGTCCGATATTTTAAAACGGAACCTTGAGCATAAGACTTTAAGGTTTTTGAATTCGTTGTTGCTTTTGAATAAACAGCAAGCGTGTTAGTTGCAATCCCTGTTAAGTTCGTTTGCTCGGAATCGATTGTTTCCACATCATCTTTTTTAATGAATGCTGTCGTAGCTACACCATTTACGTAAATCTTACAAATGTACCAATCGTTATTGAATGATGCATATTTTAAGATACTTCCTTCTGGGTAGCTTTTCAGTACATCGGCATTGTCCTCCGCTTTTTCGTAGACATTTGTAGAATCTTGTACAACTAACCCGCGCATCGTTGGAGCTGGAGCTTTAATCGTTTCTTGTTCGCTTGACGATGGCGCCTGTTCGACTGCTGCTTCACTTTCTATCTGTTGTTCAACTGCTAGTGCTTTTGTTTTTGTTTCTGAACTAGCTGTTTCAGGTGTACGTGTTTCTTCAAGAGCACTGTCTAAAGGTTCCTCATTCAACATAGCTGTTTTTGTGTCTGTTGAATCTGGATCCGCTGTCTCGGGTACAGAAATCAATGAATTTTGGATATACCCCGTTATGTCCTCATTCGTGAGTGGATCGGTAAAGCTTATGTATGTATAGCTCGTTCCTGTATGTAGTACATAAACTTCTGATTGATTTGGGATAGAAGTTAAAATCTCACTGTTTGCTGTCTCTTCTTTTAAAACTGGGACCAGCTCTTCGTTTTCCGACAAGACGATGGCCTTCTCAGAACTGCTCTGAATGGTTTCTGCATGGCTTAGCACGGGGAAGCCTGAACAAATCAACATGAAAGTGAGTACGCAGATGAGAATTTTTGTATAGTTTGTCATGATGTCCTCCTAACTTTGTAATATTTGAAAGAATAATATTCTCCAACGAGTATAGTAACATATTAGGTTGTGACAAATTGACTAGAAAATGTTAACTAAACCAAGGAAATATTAGGGTTTAAACGATTTTATGACTAATATTACGATTATATTAAATTTTAGGGATATTGTTTTTACGATAATGTTTCATAGATATTTTACAAAAAATAGATAGTATTTCTTATATTGATTATGTGAATATTCCAGTACAATAAAAATCGAATCGTAAACAAAATGCAAGGTAGATACATAGGAGAAGGGGAGTTGCATGGAGTTTCAATCTGTTATTTTGGAGTATCGGCTGCAAAAGGGATCTGAGCAATTTGTCCCGATTTATCATTATCCAGGTATTGACTTAGAACAAATTTTGGCAAGAAGAGAATGTGAATTTTTCGTTAAAGAAGGGGTTACATATAAACAGCTTTCCTCCGCCATCGAAAATGATTTGTTTGTCATTTATGTGGAAGTGTATGAAGAGGGACTAATAGAAAAAGAGGAGGATTCGAAGCAGGAGATTAAGCTTGAAGTTCGTGAGTTGAATACAAGGAAGAACCATCCACTTATTACGTCTAAATATATGACCAATCATCTAGATGTGTTAAGTGTAATTGGCAGTGTATATACATATGAGTACGGTAAGGAATGGGAGCGAGATTCGGCAGAAATTGATGAAGACCGGAAAGTGTATGTGTTATATGTAACACCAACTGGCTATACGATGTGAACATGGGGAGAGGAGTATAGAAATTGAAAAAAACAAAGAAAATGATGACAGGAGTATTAA